>NZ_JBRREK010000030.1:0-65587 GCF_056760235.1 Stenotrophomonas sp. STEN018 | reverse complement strand
GCCATGCTCGGCAGAGGCTTTACCGGGAACGCCCCTTGCCGAGCATGGCTCGGCACTACACGGGCGCAGTCTGCAATTGATCAGCGCAGCAAGGCGCTGACGGCGCTGCCGAATTGTTGCCTTGCCTGCATCGATGCCGGATCGTGATTCAGCTGGCGCACTGCAACCGCCAAGCGTGAGGCACCAACAAAACCTCAACTGGCCTGCAGCTTGTGCAACTGGGCATGCAGGGCTTTGTCGTCATGTTCTTCAAGCGCATGACTGACCGCGTCACGGGTGCCGGGCAACTCGGACAGGAACAGTTCGCGCAACGCACGCACGTGTGCCTGTTGCCCGTTCAGGGCATTCATTGCGGCGGATTCATCCCAATCCAGTGCAGCCTCGGCAATGATGCCATTGGTTTTCGCAGTGGATTTGCTCAGCGCACGGCGCACGCTTTTGAGCAGTGAGTCGCGACTGATCGGCTTGACCAGGGTCTCCTGGAAGCCGGCCTGCTGCAGACTTGTCTGCATTTCCTGGCTGGTATCGGCGGTATGTGCCAGCGCACCGGTGTGCGGATATAGGCCACGCAGACTGTGCAACAGGTTGGCACCGTTGCCGTCGGGCAGGTTCACATCGAGCAGCCACAGGTCGTAAGTCCCGCTTTGTGCGCAGCGCAGCGCGCTGGCGCAGGAGTCGGCGATATCAACCTTGGCCGGTAGCGATTCCAGTACAAACTGGAAGAAGCCTTGGCTGGTCATGTCGTCCTCGACCAACAACAGGCGCGGCACGTTTCCTTGGTGATGCGTATTCATCTGCTGCCTCCATGTCAGCTACACCCCGCATATTAGCGATGGCGCGGCGATCTGCAAGCCATCGGGGGTGTTCACGTTAAGCATCTGCGACAATGGCCGCCCTTTTGCCCGCAGCCTGTTGCCACGTGGCCCGATCCAGATCCCCCCGCATAGACAAGACCCCGTTCCAGACCGACATCCTCGACCTGAGCCACGATGGCCGTGGCGTTGCCCGGCGCGAAGGCGAGGGTGGCAAGGTCACCTTCATCAGCGGCGCGCTGCCGCAGGAAACGGTGATGGCCGAGCAGACCGGCAAGAGCCGTCATTTCGATGAGGCCAAGACGGTCGAAGTGCTCAAGGCCTCGCCGCACCGCGTCGAGCCACGCTGCCCGCATTTCGGCGTGTGTGCTGGCTGCGTGCTGCAGCACCTGGAAGAGTCGCAGCAGATCGTGGCCAAGCAGCAGGTGCTGACCGACAACCTGACCCGCATCGGCCACGTCAGCCCAGGCACGGTATTGCCGGCGCTGGTCGGCGACAGCTGGGGTTATCGCCGCAAGGGCCGCTTCTCGGTGCGCCGCGTCGAGAAGAAGGACAAAACGCTGGTTGGTTTCCGCGAACTGGATCCGCGCTTCGTCGCCGATCTGTCGCAGTGCCTGACGGTGATCCCGGAGATCGGCAGCAAGGTGGGCGTGCTGTCCACCTTCATCGAAACGCTGGATGGCAAGCGCGATATCCCGCAGATCGAATTCATCGCTGGCGATGCTGCCATCGCCTTGACTGTGCGCCATCTGGCGCCGCTCAGCGATGCTGACAAGCAGGCGTGGATCGCATTCGGGCAAGAGCATGGCTTTGCGATCTACCTGCAGTCCGGTGGCCTGCACACTGTGGCACCGCTGTGGCCGGCCGAAGGCGTTGCACTGTCGTTCGCGCTGCCGCAGTGGGACGTGGAACTGGCGTTCCGCCCGCTGGATTTCATCCAGGTAAACGCCAAGCTCAACCAGCAGATGATCGCGCATGCGCTGACCTTGTTGGATGCACAGCCTGACGAGCGCGTGCTCGACCTGTTCTGTGGCCTGGGTAATTTCACCTTGCCGCTGGCGCGCAGCGTGCGCGAAGTGGTGGGCGTGGAAGGCGAGGCGGGACTGGTTGCACGTGCCAAGGAAAACGCCGAGCGTAATGGTCTGGCCAATGCCGAGTTCCATGCCGCTGATCTGACCCTGGATCAAAGCGAAGCAGCGTGGATGAAACAGGGCTTCGACAAGCTGCTGCTCGACCCGCCGCGCTCGGGTGCGATCGATGTGCTCAAGCAGTTGCCGCTGGAGCAGTTCAAGCGCATCGTCTACGTGAGCTGCCATCCGGGTTCGCTGGCACGTGATGCTGGTTACCTGGTCAATGAGCGGGGCTTCACCCTGGTCTCGGCAGGTGCGATGGACATGTTCCCGCACACCGCGCACGTGGAAAGCATTGCCGTATTCGAGAAGAGGTAAGCGGTGGGTATCGAGATCGAACGCAAGTTCCTCGTCACCAGCGATGACTGGCGTGCCGCTGCGCACGCCGTCATCCCGATGGCGCAGGGCTATATCAACGATATGGCGGCGATGGACAGCGGTGCGCAGAAGGCTTCGGTGCGCGTGCGCATCCAAGGCGACGAGGCCTACCTGAACATCAAGTCGCGTGAGCTCGGCCACACCCGCCAGGAATTCGACTATCCGGTGCCGGTGAGCGAGGCGCGTGAACTGCTGGCGCTGTGCGTCGGTGGCCTGATCGACAAACGTCGGCATCTGGTTCAGCACGGCGGCCTGCTGTGGGAAGTGGATGAATTCCTCGGTGACAACGCCGGGCTGGTGGTGGCCGAAGTGGAGCTGGAGAGCGCCGACCAGGTGTTCGCCAAGCCCGACTGGGCCGGCGCCGAAGTAACCGACGAACTGCGTTATTACAATCTGGCCTTGGCATCGAAGCCGTACAGCCAGTGGTGAAACGGCTGTAGTGCCGAGCCATGCTCGGCAGGGGCTTCACAAGCAAACCCGGTAGTGCCGAGCCATGCTCGGCAGAGGCATTACCGGTAAAGCTTCAGCCGAGCATGGCTCGGCACTACATTCGGCATTGCTGGTAAAGCCCCTGCCGAGCATGGCTCGGCACTACATTGGATATTAGGAACTCTAATGCGCATCGATATCTGGTCCGACGTCGTTTGCCCTTGGTGCTGGATCGGCAAGCATCGCTTCCAGCGCGGTCTGGAATTGCTGGGTGTCGACGCGCCTGAGATCGAGGTGCGTTGGCATCCGTTCCTGCTCGATCCGGACGCCGGTACCACCCCGGTGCCGTTGCTGGAGGCCTACGCGGCCAAGTTCGGCGGCGCCGAACGCACCAAACAGATGCTGGCGCAGACCCAGAGCGCAGCCCAGGCCGAAGGCCTGCCGATGGATTTCAGCAAGGGCCAGGTCAAGGTCAGTACCTTGCCGGCGCATCGGCTGATGTGGCTGGCCGGTCAGTACGGGGTACAGGAGCAGGTCGGTGAGGCGCTGTTCCGGGCGCACTTCGCCGAAGGCCGCAATCTGGCCGATCCGCAGGTGCTGATTGCCGCTGCCGCGGCGGGCGAGATCCCGGCCGAGCGGGTGCAGGCCATGCTGGCTTCGGACGAAGGTCTTGCCCAGGTGCAGGCCGGGATTGGTCAGGCGCAGGCGCTGGGCATCCAGTCGGTGCCGACCTTTGTGATCAACGGCCAGTACGCAGTGCAGGGTGGGCAGCCGCCGGAAGTGTTTGCCGACGTATTGCGGAAAATTGCCGCCGAGCAGGCGCCGCAGGGCGCTGCCAACCAGGATGAACAGGCCTGTGGCCCGGATGGCTGCAGCGTCTGAACGCGGGCTCTGACGCGGCGGGCGCCATCTGCGACAATATTCCGCTACGCCGCAGTCTGCGGTGGATGGGAGTCTTTACATGCTTTTGATCGGCGTTGCCGGTACCGAACTGACCGCCCAGGAGCGTGACTGGCTGCAGCATGACGCGGTGGCCGGGGTGGTGCTGTTCAAGCGCAACTTCGCTTCGCGGGCGCAGGTGGTCGAGCTGACCACGGCGATCCGTGCCGCCACCGCGCGGCCGCTGCTGATCAGCGTGGACCAGGAAGGTGGGCGCGTGCAGCGTTTCCGCGAGGGCTATGCCGATCTGCCGCCGCTGCAAGGCTTCGGCGAGCTGTATGCGACCGACCCGGACGGCGCCTTGGCGCTGGCCGAACAGCACGCCTGGCTGATGGCCAGCGAAATCCGCGCCAGTGGCCTGGACCTGAGCTTCGCACCGGTGGTGGACGTGGGTCACGGCAACCTCGCCATTGGCAACCGTGCCTTTGGCGAAGACCCGCAGGTCGTCGCTGCCTTGGCCGCGGCCTATGTGCGCGGCATGCATTCGGTCGGCATGGCTGCCACGCTCAAGCATTTCCCCGGGCATGGCACCGTGCGTGAAGACACGCATGTGGACACCGCGGTCGACCCGCGGCCCTTGGCTGAAATTGAAGCGCATGACCTGATACCGTTCCGGGCCGGCATCGCTGCTGGTGCCGACGCGGTAATGATGGCGCACGTCATCTATCCGCAGGTGGCGCCGGAACCGGCAGGCTACTCCTCTCGCTGGATCAACCAGATCCTGCGTGAGCAGATGGGCTTCCGTGGCGTGGTGTTCTCCGACGATATCGGCATGGCGGCCTCGTTCGCTGCCGGTGGGGTCAAGGCCCGCGTCGATGCGCACCTGGATGCTGGCTGCGACGTGGTGCTGGTCTGCCACCCGGAGCTGGTCGAAGAATCACTGCAGGCCGTAGCCGGCCGCAGCTTGAATACCGCCGCCCTGTTGAGCCTGATCGGCCGCGGGGCGATGGGTTGGGGCGGCCTGCTGGCCGATGCCCGCCATACTGATACCCGTAATCATCTGCTTGAAAACCTTGGAAGAACCGTCTGATGTCCAGCAAACTCACTCTTGAACAAGCCGTGGCCCAGGCCGACCTGCTGGTCGACCGCCCCACCATCGACACCGCCATCGCCGGCATCGCCGACGCCATCGCGCGTGACTACAAGGGCGAAGTGCCGGTGTTCATCTCGATCATGAACGGTGCGCTGCCGTTCGCCGGCCAGCTGGCATTGGAGCTGGGCGCGCGCGGTCAGGACGCCCAGTTCGACTACATGCAGGCCTCGCGTTACCACGGCGAGAACGGCGGCGATCTGGTCTGGAAGCACCGCCCGGTGTCGGCCTTGTTTGGCCGCCGGGTGATCCTGGTCGACGACATCCTGGACGAAGGCTTCACCCTGCAGGGCGTGCGCGAATGGTGCCTGGAGCAGGGCGCCACCGATGTGCGCATCGCCGTGCTGACGGTGAAGAAGCACGATCGCTGCCTGCCGGGCGTCAAGGCCAATTACGCAGGCATCGAGCTGCCGGATCGCTTCGTGTTCGGTTTCGGCATGGACGTCAACGAATCGCTGCGTTCGCTGCCGGCCATCTATGCAATGAAGCAGTAATGCCGGCGGCCGATGCTTGCCATCGGCTTTTGGTTTGATCGCGGCTGGGCCACGCCAAGGGCGTGGCTTGCGCGTGCCCAACGAGAACATCAGGAATGAGCATGGAACCTATCGCCCTGGCCGTTATTGGCGGCACCGGTGTGTACAAGCTGGCGGCGTTGGACGATGTGCAGACGCACGACGTGCAGACCGTCTATGGCGCCCCCTCCGGACCAGTCCGGGTTGGCCTGTTGCACGGCCAGCGCGTGGCGTTTCTGGCCCGGCATGGCGAGGGCCACTCGATCCCGCCGCACAAGATCAACTACCGCGCCAATCTGGCTGCGCTCAAGCAGCTGGGTGCAACACGAGTGTTGGCCTTGAACACCGTGGGTGGTATTGGCGACGACTTCGGCCCGCGCGTGCTAGCCTGCCCGGACCAGCTGATCGACTACACGTGGGGTCGGATTTCCACCCTCAGCGAGGAAGAAGGCAGCGAGGTCCTGCATGTGGATTTCGGCCATCCCTACACCCCGTCGTTCCGCGCCAAGGTGCTGGCGGCGGCCAAGGCCAAGGGCGTGGCGATGCAGGATGGCGGCTGTTACGGCGCCACCCAGGGCCCGCGCCTGGAAACCAATGCCGAAATTGCCCGGATGCGCCGTGATGGCTGCGATCTGGTCGGCATGACCGGCATGCCCGAGGCCGGGCTGGCGCGCGAATTGGGGTTGGAATATGCCTGTCTGGCGATTGTCGCCAATTGGGCGGCTGGCTGCGGCGACGCCGCGGAGATCACCATGGCCGAGGTTTTGGCCAATGTGGAGGCAGCTTCGTCCGGTTTGCCGACTTTGGTGGGTGAATTGGCCCGGGGGTGATTGTCATCCCGGCTTAAGGTTTGCATACTCCGCCAGTGCGCTTCATTCAGCGTGCATCAATCCATTCATCGAACAAGGTCTCGCATCACCATGCCGAACGGTACCGTCAAGTGGTTCAACGACGCCAAGGGATTTGGCTTCATCTCACCGGAGGACGGCAGCGCCGATGTCTTCGCGCACTTCTCTGCGATCAATTCCAAGGGCTTCCGCAGCCTGCAGGAAGGCCAGCGCGTCAGCTATGACGTGACCCAGGGCCCGAAGGGTGCCCAGGCTTCGAACATCATGCCGGTCGAGTGATCGACCCGCATGTGCGGAAAAACCCCGCCTAGGCGGGGTTTTTTTTTAAGGATGCAGTCGCCAAGGGAGGGGCTGTAATGAGCAAGACACTGGATATCGCCATCGTCGGCTACGGCACGGCCGGGCAGGCGCTGGCCGTGCTGCTATCGCGCGATGGGCACCGGGTGCAGGTGTTCGAGCAGGCCGCAACGCCGGGCCCGGTAGGTGCAGGCTTCCTGCTGCAGCCCAGTGGCCTGCAGGCGCTGTGGCAGATGCAGTTGATGCCGCAGGTGCTGGGGCACGGCGCGGTAGTGCGCCGTCTGTATGGCGAGACGCCGTGCGGCCGTGCGGTAATGGACATGAGCTACGCCGGGCTGGATGCACGCCTGTGTGGCGTGGGCATGCAGCGCGGGGCGCTGTTCTCGCTGCTGGATGCGGCCTGGGATGCCGGCCCGTCGCTGCACGTGGACAGCCGCATCAGCGCTATCGACGATACGTTGCAGCGCGTGCAGGACCAGTGCGGACGTTGGCATGGCCCATTTGATCTGGTGATCGCCACCGACGGCTCGGGCTCCGGCCTGCGCGCGCAGGTGCAGGGCACCAAGCTCGACCGGGTCTACCCGTGGGGCGCGCTGTGGTGCCTGTTGCCGCGCGGCGATTGGCAGCATGGCGACGAGCTGCGCCAGCGCTATGTGGCGGCGCGCAAGATGATTGGTCTGTTGCCGGTGGGTAACCGCCCGGGCGACAGCGAGCAACGCCTGAGCTTCTTCTGGAGTCTGCCTCGCGATGGTTTCCAGGCCTGGGAACGCGACGGGCTGGAGCCGTGGCTGGATGAGATCGCCACGCTATGGCCGGAAGCGCGCGAGCGCCTGGCCGGAGTAACGCTGCAGGCGCAGTTGGCCCGCGCCAGCTACCGCGATGCGGTGATGCAGCGCTGGTACCGCGGGCGTCTGGTACTGGCCGGTGACGCGGCACACTCGATGAGCCCGCAGCTGGGGCAGGGCGTCAACATGGCGTTGATGGATGCGATGGCGCTGCGCGACGCCTTGCGTGCCGAGCAGAACATTGATGCGGCGTTGGCGCGTTACCAGCACCAGCGCAAAGCGCATGTATGGCTGTACCAGTTCTGGAGCCGCTGGCTGACGCCGATCTTCCAATCCGATCACAATTGGATCGCCAATGGCCGGGACCTGCTGTTCAAGCCAATGGGGCGGATGCCCGGCGGGCGTGGTCACATGCTGCGGGTACTCAGTGGTACCCAGCATGGTCTGTTCGGCAAGCTGGCGCTACAGGATGAATTCATTGCCGCGCTGGCCGAGGTCGCGCAGAAGCGCTGAATGGCGCGCCAGCAGCGCGCGCTTGCGGCAGAATCAAGGGCGGTCCTCCCCGAGTCGCCGCCATGCTGCCGCAGCCGCCTCCGTTTGAAACCCACGTCGTCGACAACCAGCCGCCGCCGTTTGCCGAGCGCGATCTGTGGCAGGACGATCTGGCCTTGCAGCAGTGCGTGCAACGCGAGGGTGCTGAGTCCTTTGCTGGCGCTTTGCAGCACTACGGTGTACTGGCCGGTGGTGAGCTGTACCGGATTGGCTTTGAGGCCAATCGACAGCGGCCGCTGCTGCGCACCCACGATGCGCACGGCAACCGGATCGATACCGTTGATTTCCATCCTGCCTACCATCGGCTCATGGCGACAGCGAAGACCCGTGGCGTGGCCGGGCTGTCCTGGCGCTCAGCGCAGCCCGGCGCGCATGTGGCGCGTGCGGCGCTGAGCTATCTGCACCATCAAGCCGAAGCCGGCACCAGTTGCCCGCTGACCATGACCCATGCGGCGGTGCCGGTGTTGCGTCAGGAACCTGCGCTGGCCGAATGGGCCAGCAAGGCGGCAGCGCCGTTCTACGACGCCCGCGACCTGCCGATCGGCGACAAGCCGGGCATCACCGTCGGCATGGGCATGACCGAGAAACAGGGCGGCTCTGATGTGCGCAGCAATACCACCTTGGCGACACCGTTGGCGGGCGAGGGCGAGTACAGCCTGGTTGGGCACAAGTGGTT
The DNA here is from genome assembly GCF_056760235.1 of Stenotrophomonas sp. STEN018. Classification (NCBI taxonomy): domain Bacteria; kingdom Pseudomonadati; phylum Pseudomonadota; class Gammaproteobacteria; order Lysobacterales; family Lysobacteraceae; genus Stenotrophomonas; species Stenotrophomonas sp. STEN018. The sequence continues at coordinate 57,139 of NZ_JBRREK010000030.1, read as the reverse complement.
TTTCTCCGCGCCGATGTCCGATGGCTGGCTGGTGCTGGCGCAGGCACCGGGTGGATTGAGCTGCTTTCTGATGCCGCGGCGGCTGGCCTGCGGGCGGCGCAACAATTTCCATCTGATGCGCCTGAAGGACAAGCTCGGTGACTGGGCCAATGCCTCCAGCGAGGTCGAGTTCTGCGGCGCCTGGGCGCGGCGCGTCGGCGAAGAGGGGCGCGGCGTGGCAACCATCATCGAGATGGTGATGCTGACCCGGCTGGACTGCATGCTGGGCTCGGCCGCGCAGATGCGCATGGCCCTGGCGCAGGCGCTGCATCATGCGCGGCACCGGCGCAGCTTTGGCAAGCTGCTGGTCGAGCAGCCGTTGATGGCCAATGTGTTGAGCGATCTGGCAATCGAGTCGGAGGCGGCGACCACCTTGGCGATGCGTGTGGCCCGCGCTGTGGATGGCGCGCCGCAGGATGCACATGAAGCTGCATTCGCACGCATCGGCACTGCCATCGGCAAGTTCTGGATATGCAAGCGCGCACCAGGCTTCGTCAACGAAGCGCAGGAATGCCTGGGCGGTGCCGGCTATGTGGAAGAGTCGATGTTGCCGCGGCTGTACCGGCAGGCGCCGCTGAACTCGATCTGGGAAGGCAGCGGCAACGTGCAGTGCCTGGATGTGCTGCGTGCCTTGCAGCGCGAGCCGGAAACGCGTGTGGCCTTGCTGGCTGAGTTGCAGCAGGTCGCGGGCCGCATCGATGGCTATGATCGCGCGCTGTCGGCTGCACTAGCTCAGCTGCAAGGTGCCGAATTGGCCCAAGCCGATGCACGTACGTTGGTCAGCGATATCGCAGTGCTGCTGCAGGCAGCGGCGTTGCTGCGCGCGGACAGCCCGCTGGCAGCGTTGTACGTGCAATCACGCCTGCCGCGTGCGGCTGGCGTCTACGGCGTGCTGCAGGCCGCAACGCCGTTTGCGGACATTCTGACGCGTGCTTTGCCGCAGGCCTGATCAGCCGGCGCCATCCAGCGCCGGGTCAAAGCGCAGTACCTGGTTGCGGCCGCTGCGCTTGGCCCGGTACAGCGCGGCATCGGCTTTGCGCAGGAGGGTGAGGCCAGCCACGCCATCAACCGGATACGTCGCCACGCCCAGCGAGATGGTGATCGGTGGCAGCGTCTTGCCGGAGAACGGCACACTCATCTGCGACAGGGCAAGGCGCAGTTCCTCGGCTTGACGCAGGGCATTGCTGCTGTCCGACTCGGGCAGGATCACGGTGAACTCTTCGCCGCCATAGCGGCAGGCGATGTCTTCGCCGCGCAGACGCGAGCCCAGCAGTTGGCCGATGGCAGCCAGCAAGGCATCGCCGCCACCGTGACCGTGGGTGTCGTTGAACTGCTTGAAGTGATCCACATCCAGCATGATCACCGACAGTGGGAAGTCGCGGCGGCCGCAGCGGGCGATTTCACGGGTCAGTGATTCTTCCAGATAGCGACGGTTGTACAGCCCGGTCAGCGGGTCGCGGATCGACTGCAGGCGCAGTGATTCGCGCAGGCGCAGATTGCTCAACGCAAGCGACAGCTGTTCCACCGCCGATTCGGCGATGTTCAGGCGCGGCAGCGGGCCGGGGCCAGCACCGGAAAGAAATAGAAAACCAATCTGTACGCCTTGGGCCGACATCGGGATGCAGGCGGTGGCCACACTTTGACCGTGTTCTGGTCGGCTGATATGCGGGCAGCTGGCATCGCGCAGCAGGTCATCAATCACATGCGGTTGCCCACGCCGTATCGCCCAGCAATCGCTGGGCGGCAGGAATGCGCTGGTTTCCACCAGCGGCTTGCCCCAGCTGACGATGTTCTCGACGCGATCATTGGAGGCGCGCAGCAGATAGACCGAGCCGGCGACATTGGGCATCAGCGCTTCCAGCGTACGCGCGCTGATTTCCAGGGCTTCTTCCGGGTTGGCGCAGCTCTGCAGCAAGCCGGTATAGCGGCCCAGTGTCTGCAGGTCGGCGCTGGAACGTTCGATCTGCTCCAGGTTGCCGGCCAGTTGCTGCGTAGCGCTTGCTGCGCGCTTCTCGGCGCGGCTGCGGCGGCGCAGCTCGGACAGCAGGATGCCGTAGACCGATGCGACCACGGCAAGGCCAAAGGGGATGCCGGCGAAGGCGAGCCCTAGTAGCAGGTCCGCACTGCGGCGTGAGCTGGCGGCGCGGTCCACCAGCCGGTCGTGTTCTTCCTCGACCATGGTCCGAACCTGCTCGCGGATGGCGCTGGTGGTGCGGAATGCGCTCTGGTTGATCGCGGCGCGTGCGGCGTCCAGCCCTTGGTCGTCGTAGATGTCGACGACGTGCTGGATCTGCTGCAGGCGCCGGTTCACCAGCTCATTGAGTTTGATTGCATTGCGTGCCTGATCGGGGTTGTCGGGGACCGACTTGGACAGGCTGCTCAACAACAGCGGCAGCCGTTCCACGCTCACCTGGTAGTCAATCAGATAGGCCTGGCTGCCGGTCAGCAGGTAGCCGCGCTCGGCCGATTCGGCATCGAGCACCATGGCCTGGATTTCATCAATCCGGCTGATGACTTCGTGGGTATGGGCGACCAGCCGTGCATCGGCGATGAACCTGCGCGCGCCGACGAATACACCGACGCCAATGGCGACGAACACCAGCGCCGAAAAAATCAGCGCGAATTTACTGCCCGTGTGTTTCCGCATCCGGCCCTTGACTGCATGATCGAGGTGATACGCACGTGCTGTCTACGCGGGCGTGATCACATGCCTGCCCGGATTGCGTGCATCCGGCCCCCTGTGGCATCACGCATCCAGCGCGAGCGTCACGCAGCTGTCATCGGCATGACAGCTGCGTGACGAAGTCTATCAATGCTTGGCGGCGTCTGCTTTTTCGCGCGCTTGCTTGGCTGCGTCGTGGGCGTGGTCGGCAACCTTCTGTGCTGCGTTGGCGGTAGCGGCGCTGGCATCGGCGGCGGCGTCCTTGGCTGCGACCGAGGCATCGTCGGCAGCCTTGGCGGTGGCGTCGGCGGCTTTGTCCAGTGCCTGTTGCGATTCGGCGGCGGCATTACGGGTGGCCGCGGCAGCTTGGTCGGCGGCGTCGCGGGTCGCATCTGCGGCGGATTCGGCCGCGCTCTTGGCCGCTTCGGCGGCGTGATCGGCAGCAGCGGCTGCGTCCTGCTTGGCCTGCTCGGCGTCATGGTTATTGCAGCCAGCCAAAGCCAGCACCAGGCCTGCGGTCAGTACGGGGACAAACAACTTCATTGCGCTCTCCTGTGTTGGGTCAACGTGCTCACCCTAGTGGCTGGCGTATTCAGATCACGTCAAGGCCGGATCAAGCGGTGTGATGCGCTCAAGGAGATCATGACCTTGGCAGCCAAGGTTGCTGCGCAGTGCGTATCTGCTCATCCCTGCCAACGGGTGCTGCTAGGAAACATGCTTGCAGATCAGCATGCCTTGGTCAGCGCGCATGGCAGCATTGGCGCGTTGAGGCCTGTTTGCCGTGAATCGTAGTGCTGTCTGGGCAAACCCCGCCCATAAGAAAAGCCGCTGGCGAACCAGCGGCTTTTCAAGACCAGCTTGGAAGCAGAAGTTATTACTTCTTGGCTTCTTCAGCAGCGTCCTTGGCCTGTGCAGCAACGTCTTCAGCAGCCTTGGCAGCGTCGGTAGCGGTGGCAGCAGCAGCGTCGGTGGTGGCAGCAGCAGCGGCGCCAGCAGCCTGGCCAGCAGCGTCAGCAGCGGTGGCGGCGGTGTCGGCAGCAGCCTGGGCAGCGTCAGCGGTAGCAGCGCCAGCGGTGGCAGCAGCGTCAGCAGCGCCCTGGGCTTCGGTTGCAGCGGTGTCAGCGGCAGCGGCGGCGTCAGCAGCCTGCTCCTGCTTCGAGCAGGCGGTCAGGGCCAGACCCAGGGTCATTGCGATCAGCAGCTTGTTGATGCTCATTTGTGAATCCTCGTCGTGAAATTAGGCAACGCGCCATTGCGCGCCGGGAACATGATGACAAGCCCATTTTGACTGTCAAGCGGTCCCGCATTCAGGTTTTGAATTATCTGAAATTTTCCAATCAAATCAATTCAATGGCGATGGCAGTTGCTTCGCCGCCGCCGATGCAAAGCGACGCAATGCCACGCTTGAGGCCGCGTGTGCGCAATGCATTTACCAGCGTAACCACCAAGCGGGCACCGGATGCACCGATGGGATGGCCCAATGCGCAGGCACCGCCATTGACGTTGATCTTGGCGTGTGGAATGCCCAGTTCGCGGATCGGTGCCATCGCCACCACGGCGAAGGCTTCGTTGATCTCGAACAGATCGACGTCGGCGATGGTCCAGCCGGCTTTTTGCAGGACCTTGTTGATCGCACCGATCGGCGCAGTGGTGAACCACTCCGGTTCCTGCGAGTGGGTGGCGTGTGCGGCAATGCGTGCCAGCGGCTGCACGCCGCGCTTGGCAGCATCGTCGGCGGACAGCAGCACCAGCGCGGCGGCGCCGTCGGAAATGCTGGAGGAACTGGCGGCGGTGACGCTGCCGTCCTTCTTGAAGGCCGGACGCAGGGTCGGGATCTTGCTGATGTCCGACTTGCCCGGCTGCTCGTCCTGGTTGAACTCGACCTCGCCCTTGCGGGTGGCAACCTTGACCGCAACGATTTCGTCAGCGAACGCGCCATTGGCCACGGCAGCCTGAGCGCGGGTGACCGACTCGATGGCGTAGGCGTCCTGCTCTTCGCGGGTGAAGCCGAATTTGGCTACGGTGGCTTCGGCAAACACGCCCATGGCCTGGCCGTCGTACGGGTTGGTCAGGCCATCCCATGCCATGTGGTCCACCGCCTGGAAGTTGCCGTAACGGTTGCCGGTGCGCGAGTTGGGCAGCAGGTGCGGGGCGTTGGACATGGATTCCATGCCGCCGGCAACCACGATGCTGGCCGAGCCGGCCTTGATCAGGTCGTGGCCGAGCATGATGGCCTTCATGCCAGAGCCGCAGACCTTGTTGAGGGTGGTGGCACCGGTGCTGGTCGGCAGGCCTGCGGCCAGCGCGGCCTGGCGTGCGGGCGCCTGGCCCAGGTTGGCGGGCAGCACGCAGCCCATGATGACTTCGGACACGTCGCCGGCAGGGATGCCGGACTGCTGCATGGCCGCGCTGATAGCGGCTGCACCGAGGGTCGGGGTGGGGACGCCGTTGAACTGGCCAAGGAAGGAGCCAATGGCGGTACGCTTGGCGGCGGCGATGACGATGTCAGACATGAGCAATCTCGGTTATACCTTTCGGCAATTATCGAACGTCTGCGGGATCGGGCACATTGGACCAACGGCACATCCCCACAGGCAGTGGATTGTCGTTGCAGTATAGAAGGTAGCTGGAGCGCTACCGGGATCAGGTAATACCTGAATTGGCGAATCATCCACAGGAAGGGGGACAAGGGAATGAGCAGTTCATTGGTAAATGGCAGCGCGGCTCGCGGCGTGTTGGCCAGTTCATTGGCGCTGGCGTTGGCGGCCTGCGGCAGTGGTAGCGGACCCAAATCCGACCCGCCACCGGTGACACCACCGGTAACGCCGCCGCCCACCACGACTCCGCCGGTAACCCCGCCGGTGACCCCGCAGCCTGCGTTTGATGCGCACCTGGCGTTGACCAATACGCCGGCAGCGCAGGCCATGGGCCTGACCGGTGCCGGTTACCGCATCGGCGTGATCGACTCCGGGGTGATGCGTAACCATCCGGCCCTGGCCGGGCGGGTGCTGGTCAATCGCAACTACGTCAGTTCGACCCAGAACAATCTGTCGGTGGACGATGTGGTTGGGCATGGCACCACCGTGGCGCAGTTGGCCGCTGGCGCACCCACTGGGCAATGGCCGGGCGGCATCGCGCCGGGCGCGCAGATCCTGTCGGCGCGCATCATTGCCGACAAATCGCCAACCGACGATGGCTCCGGCAAGGGCAACGAAGTGACCGGCGCGCTGGGCATGGCCTCGATCCATGCGGACCTGATCCGCGATGGCATGCGCATCATGAATAATTCTTGGGGCGGCTTGTACTGGACCCGGCCGAACGTAACGGCGGAGATTGCTAACGAGTACCGTCCTTTCATCAACAATAATGATGGGCTGGTGGTGTTCGCCACTGGCAACGAATCAAAGCCCAACCCTTCCGACATGGCCGCGTTGCCGAGCAAGGCTGGCGACCCTGGCAGCTATCCGGCGGCCGATCTGGAGCGGGGTTGGTTGGCTGTGGCGGCCCTGGATACGGCCAAGCCGACGGCGTTGGCGTCTTACTCCAACGCCTGCGGCGTCGCCAAGAATTACTGTCTGGTGGCGCCGGGGACATCGGTGTTCCTGGGACAGAACAGCACCGCGAACAATCTGTCCTATTACTACGGCAGTGGCACCTCCTATGCGGCGCCCCTGGTGTCGGGCGCGGCAGCGCTGGTGTGGCAGGCGTTCCCTTACTTCAACAATGACCTGGTCCGGCAGACCCTGTTGGGCACTGCGACCGACCTGGGTGATCCAGACCCGGACGCTGTATTCGGCTATGGCCTGCTCAATGTCGGCAAGGCGGTGAAGGGGCCGGGCAAGGCCGATTGGGGCGACATCAAGGTTAATGTGAATCAGCTCGGCCTCAATTCGGTATGGAGTAATCCGATCAGCGGCGCCGGTGGTCTGGTGAAATCCGGTAGTGGCTCGCTGGGCTTGTCCGCTGCCAATACCTATGCCGGTGCCACCCGTATCCAGCAGGGTACGCTGGCGCTGCGCGATGGCGGCTCGATCCGTTCCAATGTCAGCATCGACGCGCAGTCCAATCCTTCGGCTGCTGCACTTCAGTTCATGGGTGGCACCACACGTGTGGTTGGTAACGTGGACAACGGCGCCAGCGTGATCGTGCTCAGCAATGAGGGCTCGGCAACGATCGAGGGCAACTATGTGCAGCGCTCGGGCGCACGCTTGATGGTTGCGCTCGGTTCCAATGCCTTGCAGGTCACAGGAACCGCGAGCCTGGATGGCGGGGTGATGGTCAGTGGTGCGGTCGCCGGGTATGTGCCGCAGGACGGTCGCCGCCAGGACCTGCTGCATGCGGGCGGGGGTATCAGCGGGCAATTCGCAACCCCGGCTACTGGCAGCACCGGCGTTACCTTGCTGCAGACCCAGTATGGCTATGACGTCAATAACGCCTGGCTGCAGCTGGACCGGGTGAGTGTCACCACGGCAGCAAACACCGCCAGCGTTGGCTTGCGCGCAATGTCGGCAGCGCAGCGGGTGGAGCAGGCGTTCGAACTGCTGGATACCGATACCGGTCTGCAGGCCACGGCGTTCGGCTCGGCAGCGGCAGCGGTGCAGGGCGTTGGCGGTGGTTTTACCGGCTTGGCCCAGAGTCTGGAGAGTCTGTCCGGGCAGGCTCACGCTACTGCCACGGCGATGACCTTTGACAGCATCGACATGAGCCGGCGCGCGCTGTCCAGCCAGTTCGCCGAGGCTGGCGCGCGGCCGGCGGCCAGTGGTGTGTGGATGCGCAGCCTGGGTGGCGGTGGCCAGGGCGGTTATCTGGGCAGTGACTACAGCGTTGGCGGTTGGATGATGGGCGGCGAAACCGCGTTGTCAGGCAATGCCGTGCTGGGTTTCGCGTTCGGTGAAACCCGCGCCAATACCAGTGGTGGCGTGGCCCAGGATCGCAGTCGCGACCGCCAGACCCAGTCGCAGCTCTACGCTGGCTGGCAGCGCGGTGATGTCTATGTGCTGGGCCAGGCCGGGTTTGGCCAGTACCAGCGTGAGCTGGATCGCGGTCTGTTGCTGGGTTCCGAACGCGCCGGGGTGCATGCGCGTTACAGCGGCAACTTCCTGTCCAGCAGCGTCGAGGCTGGTTATCGGCTCGGCCATGGCAGGGCGCAGCTGACACCGTATATGGGCGCGGATTACACCCGCATCGACGGTGGCGCTTTCAACGAACAGGGCGGCTACGGCTTCGGCCTGCGCGCCGATGACTGGAGCAGCAGCCGTGTGCAGGCCTTGGCTGGCTTGCGTGGCCAGTACCTGTGGAAGCAGGTGGCCTTCAATGGTTATGCCGAATGGCAGCAGGCGCTGGGTGGCAATGGCCTGAGCCTGGATGCCAGCTTCGTCGGGGTGGATGCCTGGGCGCCGATTGCTGGTCTGCAACCGTCGCGTTCGGGCGGCTTGTTTGGTTTGTCGGTGGAGTCGTGGCTGGCCCGCAATACCCGCCTGTCACTGGGCTATGACCAGCGCTTCGGCCCGCGCGGTGACAACCGGCAGGTGTCGCTGCGTCTGCAACAGGCGTTCTGATCCGGCAGCGGTTGTAGTTGGATGAAAAGCAGAAGGCGGGCCATGTGATCGCCCGCCTGCAGTGTTTTTGGTGCGTGGCTTACTCGCCGCGCAGGCGATTCATGCGCGGGGTTGCGCGGCCCATCGGCATCTTCAGCTTGCCGATCGCCTCCAGTCGGCTTTCGGCGATGCGGTCGGCGGCGCGCTGCGGCGAGACGTCATCGCGCTCGGACTGGTCGAAGATCTTGCCGAGGTTGTGATAGATGCTGCGGATCAGGCGCATCGCCCGCTCGCGGTTGTAGCCGTCGATCTCCAGCGACACGTTCATCACGCCGCCGGCATTGACTGCATAATCCGGTGCCCACAGTACGCCGCGCTTGTACAGCTCATCGCCGACGGCATGGCTGGCCAGCTGGTTGTTGGCGGTGCCGCAGATGACCTTGGCCTTGAGCCGCTCCAGCGTGCTCATATCGATGGCACCTTCCATCGCGCAGGGCGCGAACACGTCGGCGGCGACGTCGTAGATGGCATCGGGTTTGACCGCTTCGCAGCCGTATTCAGTGACGGCCTTCTGCACCAGCACCGGGTCCAGGTCGGTGACGTAAAGCTTGGCTCCGCGCTCGCGCAGCAGCTTCACCAGTTCCATGCCGATATGGCCCAGGCCCTGCACGGCGATGCTGAGCTTGCCGATTTCCTCATGGCCGAACTTGCGCTTGACCGACGCCATCAGCGCCTGCAACGCGCCGTAGGCGGTGAACGGGGCCGGATCGCCGGAGCCGCCATGGACCTGGTGCACGCCGGTGACAAAGCCGGTTTCCAGATAGATGTTTTCCATGTCGTTGACGTCGGTACCGACGTCTTCGGCGGTGATGTAGCGGCCGGCCAGTGCCTCGACCTGGCGGCCGAAGGCGCGGAACAGCACTTCGCTCTTGGCGGTCTTGGGGTCGCCGATGATCACGGCCTTGCCGCCACCCACATTCAGCCCGGCCAGCGCGTTCTTGTAGGTCATGGTGCGGCTCAGGCGCAGTACGTCGCGCAGCGCATCATCGGTGTTGGCGTAGGGGCGCATGCGCACGCCGCCCAGGGCCGGGCCGAGGGTGGTGTTGTGGATGGCGATGATCGCCTTCAGGCCGGCGTCGCGGTTCTGGCAGAACACGACCTGCTCATGGCCGGAAGTCTCGAGGGTTTCGAAAAGCATGCAAGCTCCGATGGCGTATCTGCCACAACGTCAGTGATCGTGTAGCCAAATGGCTGGCCGGAAAACAAAAAATGCGACTTCGTCATTGGCAGGGACGGGGGTCGCGGGCCGCCATTCTAATCCATTCCCGGTAGGGGAGTGTTCAGCCCGGCGTACCGCTGGCGGTGCCTGGTTTTGCCGATACGGGCGGCGCCGTGCCTGGTGAAAGGGCAAACCGGCAAAAGGTCACGCTGCGCTGCAACCTGACCTGCGGGGGCAGCGGTTCTATGATCGGTTGCAATAGAAACCGGATGTTGCACGGCCCATGAGTACCCCCGCCTCCCAGCTCCCGCAGGCGCAGCCTGAAACCACCCCGCTGCGCTTCGTCACCGCCGCCAGCTTGTTCGATGGCCACGACGCGGCCATCAACATCATGCGCCGCCTGATCCAGGCGCAGGGCGCGGAGGTGATCCACCTCGGCCACAACCGCAGCGTGGAAGACGTGGTGCGCGCCGCACTGCAGGAAGATGCCGACGCCATCGCGCTGTCGTCCTACCAGGGCGGGCACGTGGAGTACTTCAAGTACATGGTCGACATGCTGCGCGAACGTGGCGCCGGCCACATCAAGGTATTCGGTGGCGGTGGCGGCACCATCACCCCGGAGGAGATCCGCGAGCTGCAGGCCTATGGCGTGGAGCGCATCTACCACCCCAACGACGGCATGAAGATGGGGCTGGTGGAGATGATCGAGGACGTGGTGGCGCGCGCTGGCAAGGCCCGCGAAGCTGCCGCCCGTGAAGTGCATGCGGAGGTGCCCTCGATCGAGGATGAGATCGGCATCGGCCGGGTGCTGTCGCAGCTGGAGGATGGCAATCACGGAGAGGCCGAGCTGGGCTTGCTGCGCAAGCAGTGGCAGTTGGCAGCTGGCAAGACCCCGGTCATCGGCATCACCGGTACCGGTGGCGCCGGCAAGTCGTCGGTCACCGATGAACTGCTCAACCGCTTCCTGGCCAGCTTCCCGCAGATGCGCATCGCGGTGATCTCGGTCGACCCGACCCGCCGTCGTACTGGCGGCGCACTGCTGGGCGATCGTATCCGCATGAACTCGCTGCGTTCAAAACGCGTCTACATGCGCTCGATGGCAACCCGTCGCCAGCATGCCGCGATCAATACCGTGCTGCGCGACTGCATTGGTTTCCTGAAGTCGCTGCATTTCGATCTGGTGATCGTCGAAACCGCAGGTATCGGCCAGAGCGATTCGGAGATCGTCGATCTGGTCGACTTCCCGATGTACGTGATGACCAGTGACTTCGGCGCACCCAGTCAGCTTGAAAAGATCGACATGCTTGATTACGCCGAGCTGGTGGTGCTGAACAAGTTCGACAAGCGCGGCGCCGAAGATGCGCTGCGTGATGTGCGCAAGCAATGGAAGCGTAACCGCGTCGCCTTCACCATGAAGGACGAGGACGTGCCGGTGTATCCGACCATTGCCAGCCAGTTCAATGATCCGGGCATCAGCTGGATGTTCGCAAACCTGTGCCGTCTGCTGCGCGAGAAGGCCAAGGCAGACGCCGGCCTGCAGCCGCAGATCGACACCACGTTGAAGGAACCTCGTGCGACGGTGCTGATCCCCGGCGCCCGCGTGCGCTACCTGGCCGAGATCGCCGAACAGGGCCGTGGTATCAACGCCCGTATCGAGTCGCAGGCGGAAGTGGCCGAGCGTGCGCAGAGCCTTTGGCAGGCGCTGAAGGAGCTGGGTGATGCAGCACAGCCGGGAGCGTTGGATTTGTACGCGGGTGATGCGCTCACCGATGCAGGCGCCGACAACAGCATCCGCACCTTGCGCCAGCGCTACAACGATGCGGTGCAGTCGCTGGATTCGGACGCGCTGCGCCTGCTGCGCGAGTGGCCGGCACGGCTGAAGTCGATCACCGATCCGGTCAACGAGTACCAGGTGCGCGGCAAGACCATTCGTGTCGAGAACTACCGCGAATCGCTCAGTCACCAGCAGATCCCCAAGATCGCTGCGCCCACTTACCGCAGCTGGGGCGAGCTGCTGGTATTCCTGCAGAAGGAGAACCTGCCCGGTTCCTACCCGTATACCGGCGGCGTCTATCCGTATCGCCGCAGTGGCGAAGACCCGATCCGCATGTTCGCCGGTGAAGGCACGCCGGAGCGCACCAACCGCCGCTTCCATTACCTGAGTGTTGGCCAGCCGGCCGCACGCCTGTCCACCGCCTTCGACAGCGTCACCCTGTATGGCGAAGACCCGGCACCGCGACCGGACATCTACGGCAAGATCGGCAACTCCGGCGTCAACATCCCCACGCTGGATGACATGAAGAAGCTGTATTCCGGCTTCGACCTGTGCGCGCCGACCACCTCGGTGTCGATGACCATCAATGGCCCGGCGCCGATGATCCTGGCGATGTTCATGAACACCGCGGTCGATCAGCAGATCGAGAAGTACCTGCAGGAAGACCCCGCGCGCTGGGCCGAGGCGGAGCAGAAGATCGCGAAGATCTTCGAAGGCCGCAGCCGTCCGCAGTATCACGGCGAATTACCGCCGACCAATAACGGTCTAGGCCTGGCGTTGCTCGGCGTTACCGGCGATCAGCTGGTGGACGCCGAGACCTACGCGCGGATCAAGGCAGAAACCCTGTCCACCGTGCGCGGCACGGTGCAGGCCGACATCCTCAAGGAAGACCAGGCGCAGAACACCTGCATCTTCTCCACCGAGTTCGCGTTGCGGATGATGGGCGATATCCAGCAGTACTTTGTCGACCACAAGGTGCGTAATTTCTACTCGGTGTCGATCTCCGGATATCACATCGCCGAGGCCGGCGCAAACCCGATCAGCCAGCTGGCTTTCACCCTGTCCAATGGCTTCACCATCGTCGAGTACTACCTGGCGCGTGGGATGAAGATCGATGACTTCGCGCCCAACCTGTCGTTCTTCTTCTCCAACGGCATGGACCCGGAGTACACCGTTATTGGCCGCGTGGCGCGGCGCATCTGGGCGCGTGCGATGCGTGAGCGTTACGGCGCCAACGAGCGCTCGCAGATGATGAAGTACCACATACAGACCTCGGGCCGTTCGCTGCACGCGCAGGAAATCCAGTTCAACGATATCCGCACTACGCTGCAGGCGTTGTATGCCTTGTTCGATAACTGCAACAGCCTGCACACCAATGCCTATGACGAGGCGATCACCACGCCGACCGAGGAAAGCGTGCGTCGTGCAGTGGCGATCCAGATGATCATCAACAAGGAGCTGGGGCTGAATTTCTGCGAGAACCCGTGGCAGGGCAGCTTCATCGTCGACAAGCTCACCGATATCGTCGAAGAGGCGGTGTACAAGGAGTTCGAGGCGATCAGCGAGCGCGGCGGCGTGCTCGGTGCGATGGATACCATGTACCAGCGCGGCAAGATCCAGGAAGAGTCGTTGTATTACGAGCACAAGAAGCACGACGGCAGCCTGCCGCTGGTCGGCGTCAATATGTTCCTGCCCAAGGAGCATGCTGGTGAAGTGGCGACCGAGATCGAACTGATCCGTTCGACCGAGGAAGAAAAGGGTCAGCAGATCGAGAACGTGCACACGTGGCAGCGCAACCGCAATGCATTGGCCCCGGCGGGTGAGACCTCGCATGCGCATGAGATCGAAGGCGCAGCGGCGGATCACGAAGCGCACGATGGTCACGGTCTTGGCTACCTGCAGAAGACCGCACGTGATCGTCGCAACGTGTTTGAAGCGCTGATCGAAGCGGTGAAGACCCACAGCCTCGGCCAGATCAGCCATGCCCTGTACGACGTAGGCGGCGAGTACCGTCGCAACATGTAACGGTAGCGCCGAGCCATGCTCGGCAAGGGGCTTTCATGTAGTGCCGAGCCATGCTCGGCAGAGGCGTTCCCGGAAATGCCCCAGCCGAGCATGGCTCGGCTCTACCGGGTCAGGCGTTGCCAGCTTCGCGGCTTACGCCGCCCGCACAAATTGTAGTCATCCAGCGTTCTCATGGGCCTGTTTCCGATCTTTGGCGGTTGCCTGCTAGTCTTGCACCAGTCCTTTACTGGCGCGTGCAGGTGAAGCATGTCCGACCATTCAAATGATCTGTCCCCGGTCGGTTGGTACGTGGGCTCCTATCAGTTGCGCTTCGTCGAACTGGAGGAGGCCGGAAACGATGACCCTCAGGGCGAGTTCCTGGTCTGGGAGAATACGGTCATCGTCAAAGCGGGCAGTTTCGAACAGGCCTACGAAAAAGTTGTTGCCATTGGAGTGGATGCAACTGAGCCTTATCGGGGCGGTGAGCTGGGGGTTCCGGTTCAATGGCTCTTTGAGGGGGTGACCGAGTTGCTGCCGATCTATGATCCTTTGGAGGACGGCGCAGAGATCATGTGGACCGAGCTCCCTTCCGTCGAGTTGGCTAGGTTGCGGCTGCGTGCCAAATCCCTGGAAGAGTTGAGACAGCACTTGGATAAGGACGCTCAGTAGGGAATCATCGGATACGGCTTCCGTCCGGAAGCATTTCCCCTTGATGACAGGCTGCAACATGGATCGACGTCGTTTCATCGGTGGTACGGCTTTGGCGGCGGCTTTGCCGCTGATCGGCGTGCAGGGCGCGATGGCTGCCACGCGCGGGCAGATGCTGGCGGCTGGCCTCAGCAAGGGCGATACGGTCGGCCTTGTCAGTCCATCCTCAGCCAGCAGCGAGCGGCTCAGCCTGCAGCTGGCGCGCGAGGCGATGGAGGCCTTGGGCTTCGTGGTCAAGACCGGCGCGCACTACGCCGCACGCCATGGACATCTGGCTGGTACCGATGCCGAACGCGCGGGCGACCTCAATGCCATGTTTGGCGACAAACAGGTCAAGGCCATCATCTGTGTGCGCGGCGGATCTGGTGCGGCGCGTTTGCTGCCCTTGCTCGACTACGAGCGCATCCGCGCCAACCCCAAGGTGTTGCTCGGCTACTCCGATATCACCGCGCTGCATTGCGCGATCCAGGCCAAGACCGGGCTGATTACCTTCCACGGGCAGATTGGCGCAGGCAGTTGGAATCGTTTCAACGTCGATCAGTTCGATCGGCTGTTCTTCAAGCGCGAGCTGATGCAGTACCAGAACCGCAGCGAGAGCGACGACGAGCTGGTGCCGCGCGACAACCGCACGCTGACCCTGCGCGGTGGCAGGGCCCAGGGCGAGTTGGTCGGCGGCAACCTGACCGTGCTGACCGCCTTGGCGGGCTCGCCCTACCTGCCGGACTTCAGCGGCAAGATCCTGTTCCTGGAAGACGTGGCCGAAGCCCCATACCGCATCGATCGCATGTTCAGTACCTTGAAGCTGATGGGCGCACTGGACAAGATCGCCGGCTTCATCTTCGGCGAGTGCACCGATTGTTCGCCGGGTGACGGTTATGGCTCGCTGACCCTGGACGAGATCTTCGATGACTACATCGTGCCGCTGAAGATCCCTGCCTATCGCGGCGCGATGATCGGCCACATCAAGGAGCAGTTCATCGTCCCGGTTGGCGGCAAGGTGGAGATGGATGCCGATGCCGGTACGTTCCGGCTGCTGGCGCCGGTGCTTACCGGCGCTTGATAAGCAGGACGACGTTACGGGATGCCGTCACGTCGTCAAAGTCCGAGGCTTATTCTTCTTCGTCGCCGCCCTCATCCGCATCTTCATCCTCGGGTGACAGCCACCAGGCATAGCCGTCTTCGCGTACCGGTTGCGGACACTCACGGGTTTCTATGGCGTCGAGGTGACGGCCAGGTTGGCCGGCGACCCAGTCTTTCAACAGCTTCTCGACCGATAGGCGGCTCTGCGCGGCAATGCCGAGATTGCGCTCGACCTGCCATTGTTCGACCTGCTCCTCGTTGGACTCCTGCGCATGGCTATGCGGCGCGCCGTAGCTGCAACGCAGGCAGTAGTGACGGATGCTGCTGGTCCAGTCTTCTGCGTAACCGATGCCTGGAGCGCTGGCGCGCAGCAAGGCGGTGATGTCGTCGCGACTGTCAGCGCGCACGAACACCACGAAGGTCTGAAACTCGGACGGCTGCAGTCGTTCCAGTTCGTTGAATACATGCACTTCACGCTCGCCGTCGAAGCGTGCGCCGGTGGCCGCGCCGTCATGCAGCACGATGTCGCCAAAGCGGTGGCCGCTTTCCGGTAGTGGTACGTTGAGGATACGTGCGCGCACCGGATCGACGCGGCGCATGAACACCGTCTCGCCGGCGCTCCAGGGATTCAAACGCACAACGGCGACGCCGAAGTCGGCATCGATGGGGCCGTTGCCTTCCGGCAGTGTGATGTCGCAGGCTGCCCATAGTTCGCGCACCGTGCTCCACCGGCCAAGACCTGTGGCGGCGATGGCCGCGTTCCAGTGCTGGGCCTGGCTGAACTCTTCCGCCAGTTCAATCGCACGCAGGTTGTCGCGTAGCGAGCCGGCCCACTCCATCTGGTACTTCAGTGCCAGTCCGCGCATGTAGTGATAGAGCGGGTTGTCCGGGTGGTGTTGCAACAGCAGGTCGAAATTCTGTGTGGCGCTTTGCAGCTCGCCTTCGTCAACTGCGGCGTACGCATTGTTGTGGACGCTTTCAAGGTCGGGCTGTTCGGTGGTCATTGCGCGCGGCAGCATTGGGGGACGGGAGATGATCGCATGCGGACAGTGTTCCCGGGCCGGGCATACAGCCATGTGATCGATATGCCGAATGGTTGTCAGCGCGGGATGGGTGCAGCATCGGTGTTGGTAGAGCTGCGCATTAACATGCCAATAACAGGACTCTTGCCAGCATCGGCATCGAAGCGTGGTCGTGAGTCGTTGTCTGGGGGCACCGCGCACAATGAAGTCCCGTCTTTGGTTTGCCGGAGCAGTGCAATGAGTAGCAGAAGCATGCGGTACACAACATCGGCAGCAGCGCTGGCGCTGACGGTAGCATTGGCAGGCTGTGGCAAGCAGTCGACAGCCGATGGCGCCGCAACAGCGGCTCCGGCGGTAGCGACACCAGCAACGGATGATCTCCCGCAATCCGCCCAGCAAGCGCTCAAGGTTGAGGTGTTCAATCCGGGCGAGGGCGGCATCTTCGCGGTGTCTTCCGAACTGCTCACGGGCGCAACCGATGCGGTGCTGGTGGATGCGCAGTTTTCCACTGCCGATGCGGCCAAACTGGTCGAGCTGATCAAGGCATCCGGCAAGAAGCTGACCACCATCTACATCAGCCATGGCGATCCGGATTTCTACTTCGGCCTGGAAACGCTGCATGCCGCCTTCCCGGACGCGCGGATTCTGGCTACACCGCAGACCATCGCGCATATCCAGGCCAGCAAGGATGAGAAGCTGAAAATATGGGGGCCGCAGCTCGGTGCCAATGCACCCAAACAATTGCTGGTGCCTTCACCCTTGCAGGGCGACAGCCTGCAGCTGGAAGGGCAGGAGCTGAAGGTGATCGGCCTGGACGGAGCGAGCCCGCAGCGCACGGCCTTGTGGGTGCCATCGATCAGGACGGTGATGGGCGGAGTGTTGGTGGATGCAGGCTCGCACGTGTTCATGGCCGATACGCAGACACCACAGTCGCATCAGGATTGGCTGGCGGCGCTTCAGCAGATCAAGGACCTGGCGCCGGCGCGGGTGATTCCCGGTCACTATGCGCAGGGCGCGCCACAGGATCTGGCGGCCGTGGAATTCACCGCCAACTACATACGCGCCTTTGATGAGGAAGCTGCCAAGGCCAAGGACTCGAACGCGTTGATTGCAGCAATGAAGCAGCGCTACCCGGGCCTGCAGGGCGAAGCATCGTTGGAACTCAGCGCCAAGGTTGCCAAGGGCGAAATGCCGTGGGAATAATTGCGTGGCGCGGTTAGGCTGCATGCCAATTTTCATCTAGGATCGTTATGCATAATCGCTTTTGGGCCGTTCTCATCGTCGGCTGCCTGGCAACAGGCACTGCGCGGGCCGAGGAACCCATTCGCTTGGATGCGTCTTCGGATGCAGCAGCTGAGGCCAGTTGGAAAAGGATGCTGGAGTCGGTTGGCCCCGAAAAGAAGCAGAAGCTCCTGATAGCCTTGCTTCAGATAAATTTCGTCGCCGTGAGTTCGGCTTATCAGGCAGCGGGCAGTACTGAACAGCGGCGCGTTGGTGTTGCCAAGGTAAAGAACAAGATTTCCAATCTGAATGCCGATGAGATCATTGAGGTGGGAAGTCGGATGTCCAGCGTTCAAGTCCCGGCGATCCAGTGAGCCCAGCAGTTTGGAAAAGCCGAGCCCGCTCGCGGATAGTCTTGGTGCAGACGACGTAAGCGTACTGGA
The DNA here is from genome assembly GCF_056760235.1 of Stenotrophomonas sp. STEN018. Classification (NCBI taxonomy): domain Bacteria; kingdom Pseudomonadati; phylum Pseudomonadota; class Gammaproteobacteria; order Lysobacterales; family Lysobacteraceae; genus Stenotrophomonas; species Stenotrophomonas sp. STEN018. The sequence continues at coordinate 39,430 of NZ_JBRREK010000030.1, read as the reverse complement.
ATGCACTTCTTCGCCCTGGGTCAGAGCGCTCAGGGCGAAAGTTGGCTTACCTGCTCAACTCACGCCAGCTGAAGGGTCGAAGAGCACTCTGCGTCAGGAGATGGGGTTGGAAGTGCGGTCCGCAGAGGAGTTGGCAAGCCGCTTCTTCGCCTTCGCTGCATACATGGCGGCATCGGCGTGGCGCAGCAGCGCGTCGGCGTCATTGCCGTCGGCGGGGAAGCAGGCCACCCCCACGCTGGCGTCAATCTGCGGGGTATCGCTACCAAGGCTCTGCAGCAGGGCCAATCGCGCGCGCAGGGCTGTAGCGATATTCAACGCATCACTGGGGCTGGTGCAGGCTGGCAGCACGGCAACGAATTCGTCGCCGCCGACGCGGGCGATCAGGTCGTTCTGACGCAGGCCGTCGCGCAATTGGCGGGCGGCATCACGTAGCAGGCGGTCACCAGCTTCATGCCCGTAGCGGTCGTTGGCAGCCTTGAAGCCGTCCAGGTCGATGTAGAGCAGTGCCAGTCCCCCGCCATCGCGCGCAGCGCGTTCCAGTGCAGCCTCCAGCTCGCGCCGCAGGTGGTAGCGGTTGGGCAGGCCGGTCAGTGCGTCGTGGCTGGCCAGGTGCTCCAGCTGTCGCTCAATGCCACGCAGGGCGGTTACTTCATGGCCGACGCCGATGCGGATGCCGTACTCCGGCAGCCATTTGGCCGACCATTGGATATCGACCACGCTGCCATCCTTGCGGATGTAGCGGTTGCGGAAATTGGAGCGCGGGTGGCCTGCCATCGCATCCAGCGCTGATTGCTCGGTGGCGGCACGGTCCTCCGGATGCACCAGGTCCATGATCTGCCGGCCTTTGGCCTCGGCAGGGGTGTAGCCAAAGATGGTCTCGAAGGCTGCATTGACCATCAGCAACTCGCCATCAGGGGCAACCATACATACCGCGTCGGGTAGCAGATCAAGGACTTCACCGAGCGGCGGCAACTTGAATGGCATGTGGAAGCACAACAAATACGAAGGCTGGGATTATGCCGTGTCCAGATTACCGCGTATGTCGGGGCGCAGCCCACGCAGGCGGGGAGGCGGGCCGCCGCAGTGCCGGTGGCTGAAGGTGGCCGGCGCTGGGGGCGGGGTTGAGGAGATGCCAGCCGGTCTGCAGCCGCTGGGAAGATGCACGGAAACTTGCCTGCGGGCAGCCGCATTACCGGCGGCTCCTGGCTGGTCCGAGCGCGAAAATGCCTGGGATTACCGCTAGTTGGCCGTCGCTGTCGGGCCTTTTAAAGCAGCTCGGATAGAACCTGAAGCGGCGGTTTTGCTACCCTGTGCTTCTTTGGGTTCTGGGGTCGCCCCCCACGGTTATTTCCATGGTGTGGTTGCGTGTTGCTCTGATTCTCCCGTTGATCGTGATCAATACGCTGGCCCATTGCCTGCCGTTGTTCGTGGTGGCGCTGTTCAAGGCGGTACTGCCGCTGAAGTCGGTGCGTCGGGCCTGCAATCCGCTGCTGACTGGCTTGGCCGAAAGCTGGATCGCGGTGAACAGCGCAATGATCCATGCCTTTACCGCCACCCGTTTTTCGGTCAGTGGCACCGAGGGGCTGGAGCGCGATGGGCACTATCTGGTGCTGGCCAACCACCAGAGCTGGGTCGATATCCTGGTGCTGCAGAAAGTGTTCAACCGCCGCATCCCGCTGCTGCGCTTCTTCCTGAAGCGCTCGCTGTTCTGGGTGCCGGTGCTCGGCCTGGCTTGGTGGGCCTTGGATTTCCCGTTCATGGGCCGCTACAACCGCAAGCAGATCGCCAAAAACCCCGAGCTGGGCCGGCGCGACATGGAAGTGACCCGCAAGGCCTGCGAGAAATTCGCCAGCATTCCGGTGGCGGTGATGAACTTCGTCGAAGGCACTCGCTTCACGGCCAGCAAGCACGCCTCGCAGAGCTCGCCGTTCAAGCACCTGCTCAAGCCCAAGTCCGGCGGCGTGGCCTTCGTACTCGATGCGATGGGCAAAGGACTGCATGCCTTACTGGATGTGACCATCGTCTATCCCAAGGGTATCCCCTCGATGATGGACCTGATGGCCAATCGCCTGCCGGAAGTGAAGGTGCTGGTACGCAAGCTGCCCATCCCCGCCGAATTCATTGGCCGCAACTATCAGGAAGATCGCAACTTCCGCGCGCAGTTCCAGCAGTGGATGAATGGCTTGTGGCTGCAGAAGGACGCGGACATCGCGCGCCTGCTCGAAAACAAGGCCTGATCGACACCCGGCGGTTTTGCAGAACTCCCTCGGTTTCTGTTGTGGGAGCGGCGTAAGCCGCGAAGCCGACATCGCCGAAGTGCCGGGCTTTGTTGCCACCTGAGGATGTGGGAGCTTCGCGGCTTACGCCGCTCCCACAACGGCGTAAGCGGAGGTGGCGGGTATTTGTGCAGCCTGACAGTGCAGCAGCTTCGCGGCTTACGCCGCTCCTACAATCCGTGCGCGCCTGAAGCCGATTCGGCATAGGTGTAAAGTGCGCGCCAACATCCGTATTGAAGAGACCTGCGCATGAGCATTGATGCCGCTTTCTATCCCATTGGTACCCCCGGTCAGGCCTGGGGGGCGCCGGAGCGCGCGCAGTGGTTGGCGCAGCAGCATGTGCAGCGCAGCTATGCCGAAGAAGTGCTGGTCAAGATCGACGCGTTGCGCGAGCGTTTTGACGTGACGCAGTACGGCGAGCTGGATTACCCGTCGGGCCGTTATCCGCTGTTCGCGATCCGCAGCCAGAACTGGGACGAGGCGTTGCCGGCGATGTTGGTCACCGGTGGCGTACACGGCTATGAGACCAGTGGCGTGCAGGGCGCGCTGCAGTTTGTCGATCAGCATGCGGAGAGCTACGCCGGGCGCTGTAACCTGCTGGTCGCGCCTTGCGTCAGTCCGTGGGGCTATGAGCGCATCCAGCGTTGGAATGCATTGGCACTGGACCCGAACCGCTCTTTCGTGGACAACAGCCCAGCGCAGGAATCGGCCGCGCTGATGGCGCTGGTTGCTCCCTTGCTCGGCAATGTGCTGATGCATATCGATCTGCACGAAACCACCGATACCGATGAAACCGAATTCCGCCCGGCGCTGGCCGCGCGCGACGGCAAGCCGTTTGAGCCGGGTGAGATTCCTGACGGCTTCTATCTGGTCGATGACACCGAGAACCGCCAGCCGCAGTTCCAGCAGGCGGTGAATGCCGAAGTGGCCAAGGTGACCCATCTGGCCCCGGCTGACGAGCGCGGCGAGATCATCGGATCGACCGTGGTAGCGGAAGGCGTCATCGAGTATCCGCTCAAGGCCTTGGGCCTGTGTGCCAGCGTCAGCGGTGCGCGCTACACCACCACCACCGAGGTCTATCCGGACAGTGCCAAGGCGACGCCGCAGCAGTGCAATGACGCTCAGGTCGCTGCCGTGATCGGCGCTTTGGACTACGCGTTGGCGCATCGCTGAGCACACGCACCAGCACGTTCGATGAAAGCCCATCCGGCGCCACCGGGTGGGCTTTTCATTTGCGTGGCAGATTGCCCCGCGGTGGTGGCCCGGGCAGGCGCAAGCGCACCCGGGACAGACGCTGCGTCACTGGTGTTGGCCGTTCCGCCGGCATGGGTGACCTCCAGCGGGCGCCCCGCATCACGACTCCGCGGGTTTGTGCCACCGTGGCTCGGACTCTGCCTTTGATTGTTCACGTCACCCAGCAACGGCTTATGCAACATGGCGAGCATGAAAGCTTCGATTCCCCTGTGTGCAGTGCTTGCCTTGGTTGGCCGCCAGGCCCATGCCGATGAGGCGCCGGAATTCGACCGGCCCGGCATCAGCTTCGCCACCAGCACGGTCGGCAAGGGCGTGTTTGCCTGGGAGCAGGGTTTGCCCGATGCCAGCCGTGATCGCAGCGACGGCCTGAGCACCACTACGTGGGTTGCAGACACGCTGTTGCGGGTTGGGCTGGCCGATACGCTGGAGCTGCAATTGGGTGCAAACAGCTGGAGCGGGCTGCGGATGCGTGGCCCCGGAGTGCGAGTGCAACAAAGCGGTGGCGGCGACGGCAACGTCGCGCTCAAGTGGGCGCCGAAGCTTGCCGATCAGCAGCGGAGCTTGGCGTTCAAGGCCGGTGCCAGCCTGCCGTGGGGCAGGGCACCATTGGGCAATGCGGGGCGTAATTACGATCTCGGCATGACCATGGCGTGGGCATTGTCGGGTGATCGCAATCTTGCATTCTATGCTGATCGGCGCTGGGGCGATGCTGGCGGCGGATGGCTGCTTTCGCCCAGTTATGGCTTCGCCTTGCGGCCGCAGCTATCTGCCTATGTCGAAGCGGGTTACGGTACCGGCGCGCAGTACATGCGTGCGGCCGGTGGCGGTGTGGCCTGGATGGTGACCCCGCGTGTGCAGCTGGATGCATCGTTCCTGCGCGGGCTGGACGCCGACACCGTTGATTGGCAAGGTGGTGTCGGCGTGTCGATGTACTTCAACGCCGGGTTCAGCGATTGACTGCCGGTCCGTAGACGCCGCTGTAGCCCGTGGCGCAATCGCTGCTGCAGTCACTGGTCAGCATGTTGCGCACGATCAGCCCAGCATTATTTTTCGAGCGGAAATGACCGACGCCGTTACTGGTATCGCCACCGCCGAAGTTGTACGGGCTGCCATCGCTCCAATCCCAGTCAAAGCTGTAGGCGCTGCTGCCGGCGCCGATGTCCACCTGTGCGTAGACATTGGTGGCACCGTTGAACAGTGCACCATCGGCGCAGCCGGCGCTGTAGCTGGTGGTGAAGCAATGCACCTGGTCACGCGAGCCGGCGGTGATGGTGTAGAAGCGGATGCCGGTGTACGTGGCCGGGAAGGTGCGCAGGCTGCCACTGCCGCTGCCGGTCCAGCGGTTGTAGCCGTAGTAGGTGACACCGGTGCTCGGGTACAGGCCGAAGGTGTAATAGGTGTAGGGATAGACGTAGGCTTCGGCATTGCAGGTGGGTGCCAGTGCCGATTGATAGCCGGTGCTACGGCAGGTCTGCAGGCCGCGCAATCCGCCTGCGATGTTGATGAAGCGACGCACGCTGCTCTGGTTGGCGTTGTACTTGATCGATGCCAAGGCCATGGTCGAGCCCAACGAGTGAGTGACGATGTCGACCTGGCTCTTGCCGGTGTAAGCTTTGACCTTGTCGATGAAGGTCTTGAGTGTCTGATAGGTGGCCGGCGAGTGGTAGTTGTTCTGTGGTGCGGCGCGCTCGCTGGCACTGAGATAGGTGATGCCAAACAGTTCGCAGTCGTTGTAGCCGGCGGCCTTGAGCTCGGCATAGATCGAACGCGGCGGCGTGCTGTAGCCGCTGACCGCGCCGGCCGGCATGTCGAAGCTGATGGCACTGTCGCCATTGCCGGGGATGAACACCACCGGGGTCTTGCTGGCAGTGCAGCTGCCGCCGCCAAAACCGCCTTGGCCAACACCGGGGCTGAAACCGCCTGCGTATTGGTTGGCGGTGCCGGTGCAGGTGTAGCCGTTGTTGCTGCCGCACTCCAAGGCCTTGGCGCTGGTCGGGGCCAGCATCAGCATGGTGCCGGCCAATGGTGCGACCAATGCGCTGAGCAGCCACGAGGAAACAACGGGGACAGATCGTTTGCTCGACATCTGGCAGCTCCGGTAGGTGTGCGTTGTGATCGACGCAGCATCCGCCGGTACCGTTGGTGCGGGCAGTGTCCTTTAGGGAAACTTGCAGTGCAGCATGAGCGCCGAGGTTATTTGCGCTTGCGGATCAGCATGGTCGAGGCCTGCAGGATGGCGCGGGTCAGCAGCGCCATGGTTTTGACCTCGCCCTTCCAGTGCTGCCAATACAGCGGCACGTCCTCCCATGCGCGGGCTTTGACGTAGACCAGGCGGCCGCTTTCCAGATGCCGGCGTACCAGCGGTAATGGGTTCATGGTCCAACCCAGTCCGCCGAGGTTGGCGTGGACGAAGGCGCGGGTGGAGGGAATCCACCAGGTTGGGGCGTTGTGTGCTTGTTCGACACCGGCCAAGCGCCGAGCGTAACGGGCCTGCATATCGTCCTTGCGGTTGAATACCAACACCGGTGCCTGCGCCAGCGCCTGCGCGGTCACGCCCTTGGCGAAGTGGCGGGCATGGAATTCGGGGGTACAGGTGGCGGCGTAGCGGATGCTGCCCAAAGCGTGGATCTGGCAGCCCTGTACCGGCTCGGACAGGGTGGTGACCGCGCCCATCACCGCGCCCTGACGCAACAGGGCAACGGTGTGGTCCTGGTCTTCGGTATGCAGGTCCAAGGTGGTGGAGGTGCTCTGCGAGAACGCCTGCACGGCCTCCGGGAACCAGGTTTCCATGCTGTCGTGGTTGACCGCGACCGGGATGCTGGCCCGTGGCAGCTCGGCATCGCTGAGGCCGATGCGCTCGAAGGCGTCGCGCTCGAGCAGGGCAGTCTGCTCGGCCAACTGCACCAAAACCTGACCTTCCAGTGTCGCCTCGGTAGGGATGGTGCGCTTGATCAGCAGTTTGCCGACTCTGTCCTCCAGTGCCTTGATCCGCTGCGATACGGCCGAGGCGGTGACGTTCAGCGATAGCGCAGCGCGCTCAAAGCTGCCTTCGCGGATGACGGCTGCCAGCGCCCGCAGCTGGGCATGATCGATGCGCATATTAATTTTCGCTAATGATGGTTAACGAAGTTTAGCTCTACTTTTCCGTGCTGCATTGCGACAATTGCCGCGTCCGGACGTAACCGGTGGGCTCTCCCGCTACGTCCTTCCCCCTAGTAACAAGGTTTTTCCTCATGTTTTCGGTTATTTCCGCCCAAGCTGCCGGCAGTGCCTGGCTCAGTGGTGCCGGTATCGGTATCGGTCTGTTCGCCATCGTCGGCGCGCAGAGTGCGTTCATCCTGCGCCAGGGCATCATGCGCCAACACGTGATTCCGATCATCGCCACCTGCTTTGCGATCGACGCGGTGTTCATCATGGCCAGCGTGGCCGGCCTGCGTCAGCTGACTGCGCAGTTGCCGTGGCTGACCACCGTATTGCTGTGGGGCGGTGTTGCCTTCCTGACCTGGTACGCGGCGCAGTCGGCGCGGCGTGCGGTGGTGGGCGGTGGCGGCATGAACCTGGATGACAACGGCGAGCAGTCGCTGCGCACGGCGCTGATGGCTGCGGCCGGTTTCTCGATCATCAACCCGCATTTCTGGCTGGACATGATGGTGATTGGCTCCATCGCCGACAACTTCGGTGAGTCGCGCATGGCCTTCGCCATCGGCGTGGTGACCGCCAGTGGCGTGTGGCTGACGGTGCAGGGTCTGGGCGCACGGATGCTGGCGCCGTTGTTCACCAAGCCGTCCACCTGGCGGATTCTGGATGGCACCATCGCGGTGATCCTGAGCGTGCTGGCCTTGACCCTGGCGATCCGCGGGGTCAACTGAGGTCAGGCTTCATCCGGGCAGGTTCGGCGTGCCCGGGTCATACCGGGGCACGGCCGGACGGACGCTTCAGCCGCCGCGCCAACATGGCCGGGGTCAACGCAGCGCACTCTGGAGCACAGAAGTCTGCGGTTCTTGCAGGCTGCCAAACCACAGCCCCCGGGTGGACTGCGCTTACCCGGGCTGTGGCTCCGCATGCTTTCGTGGCTATGTGGCCGGGTTCCAGCGTGCCGGCCACTGGAGGATGAAGTCCTCCACCTTTGCCAACGGCATTGGTCGACCAAACACATAGCCCTGGCCCTCGGCACAGTGCTCTTCCTTCAGCTGGTCCAGTTGTGCCTGGGTTTCGACACCTTCGATGGTGGTGCTGATGCCCAGCTTTTCGCATAGGTGCGATACCGCGCCGATGATGGCGCTGCCCTGGCTTTGTTCGCCCAGATCGCGGATGAAAGACTTGTCGATCTTGACCTTGTCGAACGGGAACGCACGCAGGTAGCCGAGCGAGGAATAGCCGGTGCCGAAGTCATCCATCACGATCGACACGCCGGCCATCTTCAGCCGTAGCAATTGCGCCGATGCCGCCTCGATGTTGGCGATCAGCGCGTTTTCGGTGATCTCCAGTTCCAGCCGGGTCGGTGCCAGCCCGGTTGCTGCCAACACCTGCTCGACGTCTTCAGCCAGAGTGGGCTGAGCCAGCTGCGATACCGACAGGTTCACCGCGATCTTCATCTGCTCCGGCCACTGGCTTGCATCCTGCGCGGCCCGACGCAGTACCCATGCGCCCAGCGGCAGCATCATCCCGATATCTTCGGCCAAGGCCAGGAACTCACTGGGTTCGAGCAGGCCACGTTGCGGGTGATTCCAGCGCAACAGTGCTTCAAAGCCGACGACCTGGCGCAGGCGCAGATCCACCAATGGCTGGTAGTGCAGCTCAAATTGCTGCTGTTGCAGGGCTGCGCGCAACTCGGTCTCCAGCTGGCGACGGCGCTGCATGCGGGTGTCCATCTCCGCTTCAAAGAAACGGTAGCAGCCACGCCCTTCGTCCTTGGCCCGGTACAGCGCCAGATCTGCATTGCGCATCACGGTGTCGGCCGCGCTGGCGTGGTTGTCGATGAGGACGATGCCGATGCTGGTGCTGATGGCGAACTGGTGGTTTTCCAGCTCGACGCTGCGGCTCAGTTCTTCCACCAACCGTGCGGCCAGTGATGAGGCCGCCTCCGGGGCGCGGCTCTCGGGTGCCATAAGGATGGCGAATTCGTCGCCACCCAGTCGTGCGACCAGGTCGTTGCCGCGTACACAGCCGAGGATGCGCTGGGCAACTTCCTGCAGCAGCCGGTCGCCGGTGGGATGGCCAAGGCTGTCATTGACCTCCTTGAAGCGGTCCAGGTCGAGCAGCAACAAGGCGCTGTGGTGACCACGGCGGGCAGCGATCAGGCCTTGGTCGAGTTTCTCGAACAGCATGTTGCGATTTGGCAGCGAGGTCAGCGGGTCGTGCTGTGCAAGGTAGGCGATGCGCGCCTGTGCCTGACGCCGCGCATCCACGTCCTCCAGTACGCCGGCCCAGCTGCTCAGGCTGTGGCCGATGCGCGCGCCGCGTGCGCGCAGCCAGCGCCACTTGCCGTACAGGTCCAGAACGCGGAACTCCACGTCCAGGGAGGCTGCGTTGGTGGCGGTGAAACTCTGCTCCAGAGCAACTTCTATCTGTGGCAGGTCGTCTTCGTTGACCCGGCGCAGCCAGCCTTTGCCGAGCGCATGATCATCGGGTTGCCCGGTCAGCTCGCGCCAGCCGGTCGCCGACAGCACGGTTCCATTGCGATCGGATTGCCACAGCACCAGTGCGCCGGCCTCGGCGACGGCGCGGTAGCGCTGCTCGCTGGCCTTGAGGTCACGGGCCAGGTCGCGCGCTTCATCGGCGCTGCGCTTCAATGCATCGACGGTGCCGCTGAGGCTGCTCTGCAGGCTGCGTACTTCGCGGATGCGGGAGGGCTGTGGGTCAGGCAGGGTGGCGACATTGTCAGCGACGCTGTGACTGCGCTGGGCCAAGGCCCGGATCGGCAGCAGGATGCTACGGGCGACGGCGTTGGCCCAGAGCAAGGCGATGACCGCTGCGACGATGCCGCCGAAAATGATCCCCAGCAACGGTTGTTGCCAACGCGCCTGGAAGCTCTGTTGTGGTTCTCCTACCACCAAGGTCCAGCCCGGCGCAGCTTGCAACCGGTGGAAGGCGAAGATCACCGGCGTGCCCTCGTTGCTGCTGGCATCGAACAGCCCGTGCTTGCCGCCACTGCGTTGCAGCACCCTCCAGTCGGGTACCTGTTTGCCGATGTAGCGTTCCGGTGACAGTGATCGCGCAGCAATGACGCCATTGTTGTCCACTACCGCAGCCAGCAGTTGTTGGTCGTTGCCAGTACCCATGATGCTGGCGATCAGGCGATTGGATGGCTGCACCATGGTCAGCACGCGGACGTCGTCGGCATCGCCGAAGGGCAGGGCGATGGCCACTTCCGGGGTATTGGTGACCGCGTTGGTGAACAGGTCCGAGACCTTTACCTCGTCTTCGCGGCGAGCGTCCTCCAGCAAACCCGGCGGCAATGTACGGGCCTGCTCGCTGTTGTCCTGGATCAGCCTGATGTCGGGATTTTCGCGTGCCCATGCCCGCAGCTCCGGGGCGGTTTCCTGCAGCTGCGGTGCCAGCAATGACAATAGACGCAGTTGGTTGACGTTGTCTTCGATGCCCTGATCGACACCGCGTGCCAGCGCGGTGGCGGTTTCCTGCAGGCGTTGTTCGGAGCTGTGGCGGTAGTCGCGGGCGGCATTCCAGACGGCGAAAGCGCCGATCACCAGCAATGGCAGCAGAGTGGCAAGGATCAGCAGGTGAAGACGTGAATGCAGGCCACGGGTGCGCGCCAAGGTGTGCTGCGCTGCCGACGGGGTAGTTGCCAAGCCTCAGTCTCCGGTTGCCGTTGCGCCGTTAGCAGCCAAACCCGAGTAGCTGCCGAGGGCGGCGTGGCGCTGTTATGGCACGAACCCGGTACGGTTGGAAGCAGGGGGGAGGCCGGGCGCTGGTCCCCACTGTCCAATCCTGGCCGTGCAGGGCAGGTGTAGACAGTCGCAATGGATACGTGATTGCGGTCACGCTATCACATCGAGCTGACGACAAGGGCTCCCGCATCGTCCGTCAACGCAGAAAATGGCGCAGATGGGGTCACTTCGGGCCTTTGCGTCAAGCGATATTGACGCCGTTGTCAAGGGCGCTTCTGGCTCCACATCCACTCCCACATCGCGGGGTTGCGATAGGTGGCGTCCCAGGCGTTGTGCTGGACGTCCGGGTATTCGGTGTAGCGGAAATCTGCGCCCATCTGCCGGCTGGCAGCGGCGATTGCGCGATCATCAGTGGTCGGTACCAGCTCATCGAGGGCGCCGTGGAATATCCAGGTAGGTACGCCGCGCAGGCGGCTGACGGCGCTCTGGTATGGATCAGCAGCATCGGCAACCTGGTCGACCATCAGCCCCGGCCGGTCCGCCCGCGGCGCGCGCAGCGCGCCACAGATCGGCACCAATGCGGCGAACTGTGTCGGCCGGGTCAACGCAAGTTCCCAGCTGCCATAGCCGCCCATCGAGATGCCGGTGAGATAGATGCGTTGTGGATCAGCGGCAAACTCCTTGCTGGCCGCGTCCAGAACCGCCAACGCCATGCGTGCGTTGCGTCCGCGCCATTCTTCGCCCTCAGGCACTTGTGGGAACACCACCAGTGCCGGGAAGGTGTCCATGCTCTGGGTGAGCCAGGGACCAATCCCGGCCAAGGTAGGCTTGAGCCCGTCATCGCCGCGCTCGCCGGAGCCGTGCAGGAACAGGACCAGTGGGCGCGCGCCTGATGCTGTGACAGTAGTGGCTGGCACAAACACCTGGTAACGGAACTGACGGCCTTCGAAATCGAGCTGCCGCGCGACGAACTGCCCCTTGGTTGGTGCCGTGTTGGCGGTTGAGGGCAGGCTGTTGCAGCCCATCAGCATACCCAGCAGACATAGCGACATCAGAATTCGACCCATTGCTTCCGGCTCCATGGCAGAAGCCGTCAGCCTAGCCTGATTGGGCGTGTGCCAGAATGCTTGCGGCTACACCGCTGTGGCGATCTGCGCTGTTATTGGGAGTTGTGGATGAAAAAACTGCTGATCGTTGCGTTGGCAACGTTGTTGGCTGCCTGCAGCCAGGGCCTGAGCGGCACCTGGAGTGATGGCATGGGAATGGTGAGCTACAGCTTTGACTCCGACGGCAAGGTAACGGTTGAAATGCTGGGCAAGGCGCAGCAGACCCGCTACACCCGCGACGGCAACATGCTGAAGGTTGCAGTACCTGGCACCGAAGCAGAGTCGGTGGACTTCATCATCAACGAGGATGGCTCGTTGCAAGGCCCGATGGGCGTGCGTCTGCAAAAGCAGAAGAAGTGACGCTGTATTCGCTGCTTGATCGGCGATGAGGGTGGTGCCGGCTCCATCAGGCGCTGGCGGCGGCTACGGAAGCGCAGGCTCATGCCATTGGATCGCGACAGGGGCGTTCTTGGCGTCGTGCGAACAACCAGGCTGATTGCTCAGGGCCAGCCCGTCTTGCTGTAGCGATGGAGCCGAGGCTACGCCCTGCTTGAAACTGCGAAGGGTGAAGCCCGTTTCGATGGAGACGCGCAGGCGCGCACTGGCCAGCGGGTAATGCATGAGCCGTTGAGGGTGCCCACGCTGCTTGCGCGGCTGATGTTGCGCTCGGTGGTCAGCCGGTTTCGGCCAGGATCGACGTCCAGGCGCTCACTGCTGGCCAAGTCGTCAGTGCCGAGCTCGAATTCTTCGATAACGCCTATCGACATGGCGACGACTCCATGAGGTGGTGGCGGGGCGCTGAGACCCGTTGCAGCAGGCACACAGCGACAGCAGCTGGTGCGGGGTAGTGCTGAAAGAGGCTCAAGACGCGTGCAGAAAGCGTTCAATTTCGCGTGCGGCTTTTTCGACTTGTGTGCTCAGTGATGCCTTCAGATCCGCCGGCAACACCGAGCGCGGGACCATGATGCTGATCGAGGCCAGTACGTTGCCTTCACGGTCACGCAATGGATAGGCCACTGCCGAGACGCCGGGTTGGTAGAACGATTCGCTGATGGCGTGGCCACGTGCACTGTCGTCGCCCAGCAGCTCGATCAGGTCCTGTGGTGTCTTTGGCCCTTGTTCGGAGGTAAGTGCAAATGCAGGCTCTGGGTAGAGTGAACTCAGCTCCTGCTCGGGCAGGGCCATCAACAGTACGCGGCCTATTGCGGTGCAGTGGGCGGGTAGGCGCGTGCCCACGCTGACGCCCGTAGGTAGCTCGCCGATCGCGCTGGCACGGGCCACGTATACAACGTCGCGCCCATCCAGCACACACAAGTGCGCAGAGTAGCTGGTGATATCGCGTAGCCGTTGAATGACGGGCTGGCCGATCTGCACGATATCCATCGATGACAGATAGTCAAAGCCCAGTCGCAGAATGCTGATGCCAAGGCTATAGCCGCCACTTTCGCTGTTGCGATCCAGGAAACGCATCTGTTCCAGCGTCTGCACGGTGCGGTAGGCAGATGCTTTGGGCATGCCGGTACGCTGGCAGACCTGGGTGAAGCTCAGTTCACCACGCTGCTGTCCAAACAACAGCAGCATGTTCAGGCCCTTCTCCAGTGCGGGCACCATGTAGCGGTTGGGTACTTTTACCAGTGTTGCTTGGGACGTTGACATATCCGTCTTCTCCTTTAGTTGAAGACAAACCCGTCATTGACGGGTAGGGCCTTCCCGCTGACGAAATCCGATTGGCCTGATAGGGGGAGCACTACCGTGCCGTCGAAGTCGGCGGCGTATTGCGCCCGCTGCAAGGTGAGTCTGTTTTCGTACAGGGCGTGTCGTTCGGCAGGAGTGCACTCGGTGGGTTCGCACTGGGTCAGGCCCGGTGTGATTGCACTGATGCAGGTGCCGTTGGTACTCGGTTCACGCGACATCGGCCGGGGGAAAGCCGATGTCCTTGGCGACTACCTTGGCTGCGTAGGGATATTCATCGCGCATCCGCGATTCTGCGCAAACAGTTTTCCAGCTCATGCCGTTTTTCCCGCTCATGGAGGGTGAGGTTGGGGTTTTATATTTGAAACTAAATATTATTGCGGAGGCAGCAGTTCAACATAGCAGTATCAATGGTGCTGGCAATCAGGAAATTGGCCATTTGCATGTGCTGCTATTCACAAATTCGGAACCCGGAAAAACTGTTTATTGATTGCGGTGGTGGTTTCGGACTTTGGCTTTTGTATGAATATTCGTTTAGTTTAATTGGTGAAACTTTGGTGCTGCCGAATTGCGTGGCTTGCTGATTCCCAAGCGGCAGGGTCTTTGGCTTTCCGTTGCGCTCCGGGCGTTTTGGGCGGTGTCTGCATTGTCGCGATCATCGTGGCGCGCCTCGGGATGGTGGTTGGGTGCGTATTGGTGATGAGCAGTAAGCCGCTGCTGGGTATGGTGCGGATCTAAAAGCATGATGAAAGTGTGGCGGCTTGATTGGTTAAGTTACTTTCTATTTGAATATAGGGGGCGGTGTCCTCGCGTTTCTTTGGGATTTGTCCTAAATGAATCTGGTCTGCGCAGAAACTGGAGTGGGCTTGGCAGTGTTGTTGTATTCATCTTTGCGAAGCAGTAGGGTTGGCTAAAGAACTGCGGGCGTCGGCCGATATACCGGGCAGCTTTCCGCGTGGGCCATTTTGTTTTAGTCATGGTGATTATCTCGGCAGTGTTTGCAGCAGTGGTTGCCGGAGGCCTGGTCTGGCTCTGGCAGCGGCGCAGTGGTGATGTGGCACGTCCGCAACGGCGGCTGCGTGTGCCGCCGTCGGCTAGCGCAGCGACAGTCGAGGATGCTGCGGTCGTCGTCAGCGTTGATGATCTGCAGCGGCGCTTCCTGCTCAGCGCGCTCAGCGCCGCCGATACGCCGGCCGATGCGCTGCGCGTACAGCGTGCGGTGGTGGACGATGTGGTTACGGCGCTGAGCCGTGCGGACCTGTCCTCGCGCTACACGCCGCGCCGACCGAACCTGCTGCCGCAGCTGATCCAGAGTGTGAATGACAGTGCTGCCTCGTCGCGCTCCATCGCCCGCATCATCGGCAGTGATGCGGTACTGGCGGCAACGTTGTTGCGTATCGCCAACAGTTCCCTGTATCGCCTGCAACGGCACGACATCCAAAGCATCGAGCGGGCGGTGACGCTGATCGGCAACGATGGCATCCGTCAGATCATTTCCGCTGCATTGGTGCAGCCGGTCATGGAGTCAGCCAGCGGCGTTGATGCTGAGTTCTCGCGTTTGCTATGGGAGTACACCTTGCGGGTGTCGCTGGCCGCTGCTGACCATGCGCGCAGTGTGGAACGCGAGGATGGCTTCGCTGCCCAGCTGGCTGGCCTGCTGCTGGGGCTGAGCGCGGCAATGGCGATGCAGGCGGCTGCCGATGTGTTGGCGCGGCCGCCGTTGCGCGCACGTGAGCCGGGTACTTTGCTGGAAGTGTTGGAGCGCTGCAGCGCGCCGACCGCGGTGCGGATTGCTGGGCATTGGAAGTTGTCGGCGCCGATCGTGCAGGCGCTCAAGCAGGTGGAGATGCCGGCTGCCACGGGTTTGGGGCGCTCGTTGCAGATCGGGCAGTTGGCCGCAAGCGCGGCGATGCTGCATGCACAGGGCCTGATGAGCGAGGCTGAGGCCAATGCAGCGCTCGCCAGCCAAATGCCCGAACACGTGGCGGCATGGTTGTGGAAGCGGATGACGCAGGCAGACAGCACATCGGATTGAGGTTGGTTCGGGCGGAGCGCGGGGCGGGCCGCGTCTGCATATGGATATCTACTGGAAGACCGCCCCGCAATGCCGACTGCACAGGCTAGAGCTGCGACTCCAGCGGCAACCAGCTGATCACCTGGGTGCTGGCGCGTTGCATCAGTCCTGTGTCTGGTTCGGTACGCAGGCTTATTGGTGGCGTGCTGGCACGGTCCAGCCAGCGCAGTTCGTGGTCCTTGTTCAAATACACCCAATAGCTCAGTTCCGCGCTGGACAGGCGCAGGTATTCCTGACGCAGGCGTGCAGCCAGCACCGGGTCATCGAATAGTGCGCCCATTTCGGTATTGAGATAGGCCGAGCGCGGGTCGAGGTTGAACGAGCCGACGAAGCCACGGCGATCATCCACCACGAAGGCCTTGGTATGCAGGCTGGCGCCACTGCTGCCGAAGGTGGATGCCTTCTCGATGTGGCCACGGGCCTTGAGTTCGTACAGCTGCACGCCGCCGGCCAGCAACGGGCGCCGGTAATGCATGTAGCCGCTGTGCACTGCAGGTACGTCGTTGGCTGCCAGCGAGTTGGTGATGATGCCGACCTGCACGCCGCTTTGGACCTGCTGGATCAGGCCCTTGGTGCCGACTGCGCCGGGCACGAAGTAGGGCGAGATCAATAGTGATTTGTGCTTGGCACTGCTCAGTACCTCGACCAGGCGGGTGACCAGCCATTGGCTGCTGTCGCCGCCGACGGGCTTGCGTGGCGGGTCCGAGCGGATCCTTACGCCGTCGGTCCAATGCAGGTCCAGTTGCTTGCTGAGGTAAGCATCGGTGAAATGCGATCGCACGCGTTGCAAATAGGGTTCGGCTTGCTGCTGGCGTGCGTCCAGCTCGGCCTGGCTGATGAAGTTGGCCATCTGCTGGTCGGTGCTCTGATGCAGGGCGGCGATCGGCACCACCGCGTCGCTGTTCCAGAATTCATCGAAGATGTTGCTGGCATCGTTGGCGACCGGGCCGGCCAGCAGCAGATCGAGATCGCGGAAGTTCACGTCCGGGCGCGCGTCGAAGTATTCGGCGCCGATGTTGCGGCCGCCAACGATGGCAACGCGGCCGTCAGCAACCCACGCCTTGTTGTGCATGCGATGGTTGATGCTGAAAACCCGCTGCACCATCTCGACCAGTCGCCATAGTCCGTCGCGGTTGCGGAACGGGTTGTACAGGCGGATCTCGATGTTGGGATGGTTGTCCAACGCCAGCAGCTGCGGGTCCAGCCCGGTAGCGTTCATGTCATCCAGCAGCAGGCGCACGCGTACGCCGCGTTCGGCTGCCTGGTAAACGTCATGGGCGAGCAGGTGGCCGAGCAGATCGTCGTGCCACATGTAGTACTGCAGGTCCAGGCTGCGCCCGGCCTGGCGGGTGATGATCGCGCGTGCGGCGTAGGCCTCGAGCCCGTCGGATAGATACACCGCGCCGCTCTTGCCGGGGTGATCGGCCAGCAAGGGTTGCAGTTGGCGGTCGATCAGGGTCTGCTGTGCCTGCAGTGGCAGGGCCTGCGAAGTCGCACCGACGGCCTTCGGGGTGAGGTGGTCACCCAGCAACAGGCCGCTGCCGATCAGCAGCAGCACAACGGCCAGCAGGTAGGCCAGGAACCGCAGCAGGCGTTTGGGGCGATGCTTGTTTTCCATGCGCGCATCCTAACGGTGTTGGTGACCTGGCGGCAGTTTGTCCTGATTCCATGACGTTCCGGGGGTGCGGGGAACGCCCCTGGTGGGCGAGAATCGAGGTTTGCGTTTGCCCCGAGCCCTGTAATGACCGAACGTTCCTCCTCTATCCGAGCGCCCAGTCTGGTGCTGCAGATTGTCATCGGCCTTGTCGCCGGCATCGTGCTGGCGATGGCGTGGCCAGCCGGCGCGACCGCCGTTGGCCTGCTCGGTACGGTATTCATTTCCGCGCTGAAGGCAGTGGCGCCGATCCTGGTGCTGGTGCTGGTCACGGCCTCTATCGCCAATCACCAGCAGGGCCAGAAGACCCATATCCGGATGATCCTGGTGCTGTACATGATTGGCACCTTGGCCGCGGCCATGGTGGGCGTGGCAGCCAGTTTCCTGTTTCCCAGCACATTGACGTTGAAGGCCGCCGAGACCGGCATGAGCGCGCCGGGTGGTATTGGCGAGGTGCTCAATACCTTGTTGATGCAGATCGTCGACAACCCGGTACATGCGCTGCTCAACGCGAACTACATCGGTTTGCTGGCATGGGCAGTCGGCCTGGGCCTGGCACTGCGCCACGCCAGCCAGACCACCCGTACCCTGGTCAGTGATTTCTCCGATGCCGTCACCTGGGTAGTGCGGTTGGTGATCAAGCTGGCACCGCTGGGTGTGTTCGGTATTGTTGCCTCGTTGTTGGCCGAGTCCGGCCTGGGAGCATTGAAGGACTACCTGCATCTGCTGGCGGTGTTGATTGGCGCGATGCTGTTCATGGCCTTCGTCGGCAATCCGCTGATCGTGGCGGTGGTGACCCGCCGCAACCCCTATCCGCTGGTGCTGCGCTGCCTGCGCGAGAGCGGCATCACCGCATTCTTCACCCGTTCCTCGGCGGCAAATATCCCGGTCAACATGGAGCTGTGCCGCAAGCTCGGCCTGCATGAGGACACCTATTCGGTAGCAGTTCCGCTGGGTGCGACCATCAACATGGCAGGTGCGGCGATCACCATCTCGGTGCTGACCCTGGCGGCGGTAAATACCTTGGGTTACGCGGTTGACCTGCCGACCGCGCTGCTGCTCAGCGTGGTTGCCGCAGTCGGCGCCTGCGGCGCCTCCGGCGTGCCGGGCGGTTCGCTGTTGCTGATTCCCTTGGCCTGTGGCCTGTTCGGCATTCCCAATGAGATCGCCATGCAGGTGGTTGGTGTCGGTTTCATTGTTGGTGTGGTGCAGGACTCGGCTGAAACCGCCTTGAATTCGTCCACCGACGTGGTGTTTGTCGCGGCGGCCGAACAAGCGCGCGGGCGCGCCTGATGGCCATGGCCGGGCGCATCACGCCAGCGGTACGCATCGGCGTTTCGATAGCGATTGCGACTGGCCTGTATGGCATTTCGTTTGGTGCGCTGGCGGTGGCATCGGGGTTCAGCGTGGCGCAGACCGCCGCGCTGAGCCTGTTGATGTTCACCGGTGGCTCGCAGTTCGCCTTCATCGGCGTGATCGGCGCTGGCGGTGCGGGCGCAGCGGCGTTTGGCGCGGCCACGCTGCTTGGCATCCGCAACGCGTTGTACGGGGCGCAGATCAACCGCATGCTGCGCCCACGCGGTTGGCTGAGGCCGCTGGCAGCGCAGGTCACCATCGACGAATCGGCGGCAACCGCCGCCAGCCAGAGCGATCCGCAGGAACAGCGTCGCGGCTTCTGGGTGGCAGGGCTGGGCGTTTACCTGTGCTGGAACCTGTTTACTTTGTTGGGTGCGCTGCTGGGAGACGCGTTGGGTGATCCGCGCCAGTGGGGCCTTGATGGCGCCGCCGTTGCCGCCTTCCTCGGCTTGCTGTGGCCACGCCTGCGTTCGCGCGAGCCGGTGACGATTGCGGTGGTCTGCGCGTTGGTGACGGTGCTGGCCCTGCCATGGGTGCCGCCAGGTGTGCCTATTCTATTGGCTGCCGCGGTGGCCGCGGTTTGGGGTTGGTTTGGCAGGGGGCCGGCGGATGAGGGCTTGGAGCCCGATGTCGCGCCCAAGGTCGACGTTGCTGCCAAGGTCGAGCAGGAGCCGACACCATGACGCTGTGGGCATGGATCATCGTGGGCTGCGTTGCCGCTTGGGCGATCAAGTTCGCTGGCTATCTGGTGCCGGTGCGGTGGCTGGAGTCGCCGCGCATGAACCGCGTTGCCGGCTGCCTGACGATAGGTCTGCTGGCCTCATTGACGGCAATGAACACGGTGTCGGCCGGGCAGGGGTTGGCCTTCGATGCGCGCATCGCCGCGTTGTTGGCCGCAGCGGTAGCCTTGATGCTGCGGGCACCGTTTCTGCTGGTGGTTATTGTGGGTGCAGCGGCTGCGGCTGTGATTCGACTGTTATGAGCGCAGTCGACCGTTGTGGGAGCGGCGTCAGCCGCGAAGCAGGTGTTTCGTCCGCGCGCTGATCGCTTGCAACTGCACATTGTGAGATGCTGTTTCGTACCGTAACCGGGCGCATTGCCAGCTTCGCGGCTGACGCCGCTCCTACAAAACCAGCGCTGGCCTTGGCTTAGAACTTCTGCTCGGCTGCCAGGTAACGCCACTGGCCTTCGGGCATCTTGCTCAGGCCGATCCGGCCGATGCGCAGGCGGCGGATCTGTTCGGCCTTCAGGCCGACCTGGCTGCACATGAACTGCAATTGGCCCGGGCGCACGTCCTTGATCGCGAAACGCAGGCGCTGCTCGCTCTGCCAGCTGATCTTGGCCTGCGGCAGGCTGCGGCCTTCATAGATCAGGCCATGGGTGAGTTTGGGCATCGCCCACGGGGTGGGTTCGCCGCTGACTTCAACCACGAATTCCTGCTCCAGGCTGTAGCCGGATTCCTGCAGGTGGCGGCGCACGCGCCAATCCTGGGTCAGCACGACCAGGCCGCTGGCCGCATCGTCCAGCGGCATCAGGTAGTCCAGTCGCTGGAAATGACGGCGAAGCGGACGGATGCCGGAAGCGTCGTCGGCAAAGCGGTTTTCATCGGCCAGCAGCGCGAACAGCTGCTCGCCGGTGCAGCCGGCCGGCTTGTTGATCAGGAAGGTAGCTGCTTCGGCGGCTTCGGTATTGCCTTCGGCGCCGAGGGTGATGATTTCCCCACTGACCATGGTCTGCGGGGTTTCCACCACCACGCCATCGACGCTGATCCAGCCGCCTTCGATGTACTGCTGGGCCTGCGAGCGCGAGCACTGCAGCTGCGCGGCAACGCGCTTGTCGAGACGGATAGGGGTGGTCATGGCATCAATGGGTTCTACGAAGGGCGGGGAGTGTAGCGCTGTGGCGGGAGCGCGGCGATGGGCGGCTCAACCGGGTTCATGTTCCAAGGCGGTCAGGTACAGGCGCAGATCGAACTCCAGCTGGTGGTAATCCGGCTCCATATGCAGGCACAGCTGGTAGAAGGGCTTGTTGTGGTCGGCTTCTTTGATATGCGCCAGCTCATGCACCACGATCATCCGCAGGAACTCGGCAGGGGCCTCGCGGAACACACTGGCAATGCGGATCTCGCGGCTGGCCTTGAGTTTGCCGCCATGGTTGCGGGAAATGGCGGTATGCGTGCCCAGGGCGTGTTTCACCACCTGTAGCTTGCCGTCGTACAGCACTTTGCCCAGCGGCACCGACTGGCGCAGGTGGCGCTCCTTGATGGCCTGCACGTAGTCGTAGAGCTGGCGGTCGTTGCGCACTGTATTGGGCTCGGCGTAGCGCTTGCGTACCGCCTCGCCCAGCTTGCCCGCGTCCAGCAGCTCGCGGGCGCGCTGCTGCAGGTGTTCGGGATAGCCATTCAGGTATTTCAGCGGAAGCATGGGCATTTGGGCGGGACCGGGCAGGCCGCTATGATGGCAGCCTCGGCAACAGAACCATGAACAACGACGATGGCAAAGGGTAATCCACTGCAGGAACAGCTGCTCAAGGCTGGTCTGGTGAAGAAGTCACAGGTCTCGCAGGTGGTGCGCGAGCAGGTCAAGGCCCGGCACGGCAAAGGCCCGGCGAGCGCGACCGAAAGCCAGCGCGAGGCCGACCGTGCCCGCGCCGAAAAGGCCGAAAAGGACCGCCAGCTGGCCGCTGAGCACAACGCCCAGCGCCGCGCCGACGAGCTGCGCGCGCAGGCCCGGCAGATCATTGCTGACCGCAAGCTGCCACGCGCTGGCGAGCTGGAATACCGTTTCAACGACGGCGCAGTGATCCGCACGATGCTGGTCACCGAGGCGCTACGTACCCAGTTGTCCAATGGTGCGCTGGTGATCGCCCGCCATGGCGACAGTTTCGAACTGCTGCCGCGGGTGGCGGCGGAAAAGGTGCGCGAGCGCGACGCCAGCCTGATCGTGCTCGACCACGGCCAGAGCGCGGACACGCCGATTTCCACTGGCAACGCGGAAGACGACGCGTATTACGCCCAGTTCCAGGTGCCTGACGACCTGATGTGGTGAGTTCCACCGGCGTTTACCCAGCCTTGTCGCAACTGCGCTAGGCTGGAACCCGGTCATTACGGAGCCAGCGATCATGGCCACCGGTTGGGCGGGCGACACCGCCGTTCAGGATCAGATTGATGCCACCGTCGAGGACGCGATCAAGCGTGCGCGCAGCCGCATGCCCAGCGGCCCGGGGCTGGAACACTGCGAAGAATGTGATGCGCCGATTCCCGAGGCGCGGCGCAAGGCCGTGCCCGGAGTGAGGCTGTGCGTGGCCTGCCAACAGGCGCAGGACGAAGACGAGTCGTTCGCCGGCTATAACCGGCGTGGCAGCAAGGACAGCCAGCTGCGCTGATGCAGCCGTCGGCCGGCGCGGCCGGTATACCAAGGTATATCCCGGCCATGCCAAGGTAGGCTGGGGTCGGGCGATATGAATCCGGATAATTCACCCATCCGGCGAGGCTGCAATGGCCTCGGATTTCCACCGACAGAGGAGTTCATAGCTATGGACCCTGGCCCAGAACGGCACGCGCGCGTGCACCCCCGAATTTTCCCGATGACCGGCATCCGGCCCTGATTCCCGTACGGCAGCTCGATTGAGCGCCGGGGAGGCCGCTGCCCTGTGGCCGAGGCCTTCCCGATGATCCTGCAACTGACCCACCTCACCCTGCGCCGCGCCGTCACCCGCCGTGACGTCCGCGCCTTGCGCGACCTGCTGTTGAGCGAAGGCGGCCCGGCCTTCGCCGCCGCTTTGCAATGCTGCTCGGCACGTGTGCGTGCTGATGCGCTGTCACTGCTGCCGCTGGGCGAGCGCCCGGCGGTCATCCGCCATCTGCCGCCGGCCCTGCGTGACGAGCTGCGGCCCCTGTACCGCGCTCGCCCCGACTATCGGATGCAAGGCGGCGAGTTGCCGGGAGTGCACGCATGAACGCCCTGGGCTGGAGTGAGCTGCGCCATCACCGTATCCAGCTGCGCCTGCGCCTGCGCCACGGTGGCGGGCAGCGCTTTGAACGTTGGCTGCGGCGACTGCTACGGGCCGGTGTGGGCAGGTTGCTTTATCTGCATCGCAACGCCAATGAGGTCGAGTTGGGGCTTGCGCTGGATACCCGGCGCGGGCAGCTGCCAGCACCGCTGGTATCGGCAATGGACGCTCATCCCGGCGTGCATTGGCTGCGCTGGCAGGTAGTACCCGCCGCATCACAACACCGCCAGCTGCAATCGATGGCAGGCACCTCCGGAGCAGGCGCATGAACATTTTCAAGAACTGGTTCGATACCTTCCTGCGCAGCCGCCGTGTCGCCGGCCTGTTCGGCCGCCGGCGCATGCCGGAAGCGGCGGACCTGCGCGATGGCACCGCGACGTTGCCGGCCGGTTATACCCAGCAGCTCACCGAGCTGGCGCTGGCAACGCCTGAGCAGGCGTTGCAGCAGCTGCAGTCACATGCCGATGGCCTGGGCATGGCCGAGGTGGAGGAGCGTGCCCATCGCTATGGCCCCAACGAGGTTGACCACCAGAAGCCGCTGCCGTGGTGGCGGCATCTGTGGCAGTGCTACCGCAATCCGTTCAACCTGCTGCTCACGGTGCTGGCGGTGGTGTCGTGGTTCACCGAAGACATGAAGGCGGCGACGATCATCGGCATGATGGTGGTCCTGTCCACGCTGATCCGTTTCGTCCAGGAAGGCCGCTCGAACCGCGCCGCCGAACGGCTGAAGGCAATGGTCAGCAATACGGTACGGGTGCTGCGGCGTTCGCATGGCACCGAAGCGGCGGACCTGGCCGGGCAGTATTTCGGCGTGCAGCTGCATTCGGCGACGGCATCGGTTGCGGCGGAGGTGCCGATCCGCGAACTGGTGCCGGGCGATCACGTGCTGCTGTCGGCCGGCGACATGATCCCCGCCGATTGCCGTGTGCTGAGCGCGAAGGACCTGTTCGTCGCGCAGGCGGCGATGACCGGTGAATCGTTGCCGGTGGAGAAGTTCGCTGACTCGCGGCAGGACGGCGGTACCGTGCTGGAGCAGCCCAACCTGTTGTTCATGGGTACCAACGTGGTTTCCGGCAGCGCTACCGCGTTGGTACTTACTACCGGAAACAGCACCTACTTCGGCACCCTGGCGCAGCACACCACCCACTTGGAAACCGCGCCCACTGCATTCCAGGCTGGCGTGAACAGCGTGAGCTGGCTGCTGATCCGCTTCGCTGCGGTGATGGTGCCGATCGTGCTGCTGATCAACGGTCTCACCAAGGGTGACTGGCTGGATGCCTTCCTGTTTGCGCTGTCGGTAGCGGTGGGCTTGACCCCGGAAATGCTGCCGATGATCGTCACCTCCACCTTGGCCAAGGGGGCGGTGCAGTTGTCGCGGCGCAAGGTGATCGTCAAGCGCTTGGACGCGATCCAGAACTTCGGTGCGATGGACGTGCTGTGCACCGACAAGACCGGCACGCTCACCCAGGACAAGATCGCGCTGGAACGGCATACCGACGTCAGCGGCAGTGATTCGCAGGACGTGCTCAAGTACGCCTACCTCAACAGCCACTACCAGACCGGCCTGAGCAACCTGCTCGACCGTGCGGTGCTGGAGCACGTGGAGATGCAGCATGCGCTGCGTGTCGCCCAGGACTACCGCAAGGTCGACGAAATCCCGTTTGATTTCGAGCGCCGCCGCATGTCGGTGGTGGTATCCGAGCGTGACGACCACCACGAGCTGATCTGCAAGGGCGCAGTGGAAGAGGTGCTGTCGGTGTGCTCGCGCGTGCAACTGGATGGTCAGGACCTTGAGCTGGACGAGGCGCGTCTGGCGCGGGTGCGGCAGACCACCGAGGAATTGAACGAGGAAGGATTGCGGGTAGTGGCGGTGGCAATGAAGGAGCTGCCGGCCAGCAACCGTGCCTACGGCCGCGGCGACGAATGTGACCTGACCCTGATTGGTTACGTGGCCTTCCTTGATCCGCCCAAGGACACGGCGGCTCCGGCGTTGCAGGCACTTGCCGAACACGGCGTGGAAGTGAAAGTGCTGACCGGCGACAACGAGCTGGTCACCGCGCGGGTGTGTTCGCAGGTGGGTTTGACGGTGGGCACGATCATCACCGGGCCGCAGATCGAGCGGATGGACACCGCGACCCTGGAGCGCGCGCTGCGCGAGCACAGCGTATTCGCCCGGCTGACCCCGCTGCACAAGGAGCGACTGGTGCGTTGCCTGCGCGCACAGGGCAGGGTGGTGGGTTTCCTCGGCGACGGCATCAACGATGCACCGGCACTGCGTGCGGCCGATATCGGCATCAGCGTCGACGGTGCCGTGGATATCGCCAAGGAGGCCGCTGACATCATCCTGATGGAGAAGAGCCTGCACGTGCTGGAGGACGGCGTGATGCAGGGGCGCAGCACCTTCAGCAACATGCTCAAGTACATCCGCATGACCGCCAGCTCCAACTTCGGCAACGTGTTCTCGGTGATGGTGGCATCGGCCTTCCTGCCGTTCCTGCCGATGCTGCCCTTGCAGCTGCTGGTACAGAACCTGCTCTACGACATCTCGCAGATCGCCATTCCGTTCGACAATGTCGACCGCGAGCTGGTGGCGCGACCGCTGAAGTGGGACCCGGCTGGCATCGGGCGTTTCATGCTGTTCTTCGGGCCGATCAGCTCGATCTTCGACATCCTCTGTTTCGCCTTGATGTGGTACGTATTCGATGCGCGCACACCCGAGCAGCAGAGCCTGTTCCAATCCGGCTGGTTCGTGTTGGGGCTGCTCACCCAGACATTGATCGTGCACATGATCCGTACCCCCAAGGTCCCGTTCCTGCAGAGCATCGCCTCGCCGCCGCTGCTGGTGATGACCGCGGTGATCATGCTGGCCGGCGTCGCCTTGCCGATGGGGCCGCTGGCCGGCTACTTCCGGATGCAGCCGCTGCCGCTGGGGTACTGGCCCTGCCTGGTGCTGCTGCTGGTGGGTTACGCTGCGCTGACCACGGTGTTGAAGAAGATCTATATCCGGCGCTACGGCTGGTAAGCCATCCAACGACCACCGAACAGGAGCACCGCACGCAATGGACCTGAACCTGCCCGCTTTCGACCCGGGGGCGACCCTGAGCAGCTTCATCAGTCTGGCAACGGCCTTCGTGCTGGGCTCGGCGATCGGGCTGGAACGGCAGCTGCGCCAGCGTACCGCCGGTCTGCGGACCAACACCTTGGTGGCGTTGGGAGCGGCGGTGTTCGTCGACCTTGCGGTGCGCTTCTACGACCTGCACGGCGGCTCCACCACGCCGATGCAGGTGATCGCCTATGTGATTTCCGGCATCGGCTTCCTCGGCGCCGGGGCGATCATGAAAGAGGGCGCGCAGGTGTCCGGGCTCAATACCGCCGCCACCTTGTGGGGATCGGCTGCGGTTGGTGCCTGTGCCGGCGCCAAGCTGCTGCCGGAAGCGCTGCTGGCAGCGCTGTTCGTGCTGGCCGCCAATACCTTGCTGCGGCCGGTGGTCAACCGTATCCACCGCCAGCCGTTGCGCGAGCAGTTCTCCGAGGCCACCTATGCGGTGTATGTGATCTGCCAGCGCGACAGCCAGGCACACGTGGTGGCGCAGTTGCTGGAACGGCTGGAGGAGGCCCATTACCCGGTGCGTTCGGTTGAGCAGCAGCCCTTTGGCGACGATGATGTGGAGGTTGAGGCGGTGCTGTATGCCACGGCCGTCGATTCGACGGAGCTCGACCAGGTGATGGCCGCCTTGTCGTCGACCAAAGGTGTATCGCAGAGCTTCTGGAACGCTACCGTCGAGGACTGAGCATCCGCCGACGGCCCCTGTACTGCGAGAACGCCATGCCCACCCCGACATTGAATACGCATCTCAAGCGGCTGGCCCTGTTGCTGGTGATGGCAGCGATCTTCGTGATCGATACCTTGACCGACTATGCGGTGGCGGCGCCGAGTTTGTACGCGGCGGTGATCCTGGCGGCCTCGGGCAGCCTGCGCCGGCGGGGTCTGCTGTGGTTGGCTGGCAGCTGCATCGTACTGGTGGTGGTGAGCTTCGGTTTCACCCGCTTCGGCGCGTTGCGGCTGGGCATCGTCAACTCGCTGATCGGCATACTGGTGATTGTGTCGGTGACCTGGTTGGTGTTGAAGATGGAGACGGCGCAGGCCACGGCCGCGCACGCGCAGGCGCAGATGCTGCGGGTGGCGCGGGTATCGACGATGGGCGAGCTGACCACTTCCATTGCCCACGAAATCAACCAGCCATTGGCAGCCATCGCCACCAGCGCCGAGGCGGCCGAGCGTTGGCTGCGGCAAACCCCGCCCAACGTGGACAAGGCCGTGCAGACCGTGGCCCGCATCCGCGCGGATGCCCACCGTGCCAGCGAGGTGATCGCACGCGTGCGCAGCCTGGTCCGTGGCGAACCACCGCAGGCTTCGGCTTTCGACCTGGGCGATGCGCTGCGTGAGGTACTGGCCTTGTCACGCGGCGACCTTGATCAGCAGGGCATTGATGTGCAGCTGGATACGCTGGATGCACTGCCGCCGGTTTGGGCTGACCGCGCGCAGGTACAGCAGGTGATCGGCAACCTGCTGGTCAACGCCGTCGATGCCATGGAGCATCTGCCTGCCGCTGATCGCCGGATTGAACTGGCGCTGCGCCTGCTCGACGACAGGCATGTGCGCTTGAGCGTGCGTGACCACGGTGCGGGGCTGGATGCGGTGCAACTGCAGCATCTGTTCGACGCGTTCTGGACCACCAAGAAGAACGGCCTCGGCCTGGGCCTGAGCCTGAGCCGCAGCATCGCCCAAGCCAACGCAGGCAGGATCAGTGGCGAATCGGCGCAGGGTGGTGGCGCACGCTTCATGCTGGACTTGCCGATGGCGGAGGTGGCCTATGCAGCATGAGGCAGCTGGAGCGGTGGTCTACGTGATCGACGACGATCCGTCGGTGCGTGCGGCATTGGAAGACCTGCTGGCCTCGGTAGGCCTGCAGGCGCAGGCGTTCGCGTCCACGGCCGATTTCCTCTCCCATCGCCGTGGCGATGGCCCGGCCTGCCTGGTGCTGGACGTGCGCATGCCCGGGCAGGGCGGTATCGAGTTTCACCGCAGGCTGCTGGCGGACGGGCAGGCGTTGCCCACCATCTTCATTACCGGCCATGGTGATATCGCGATGGGTGTGGCGGCGATCAAGGCGGGCGCCATCGAGTTCCTGACCAAGCCGTTCCGTGAGCAGGAGTTGCTGGACGCGATCAATAACGCTCTGGCCGCAAGCGAGCAGCAGCGCAGCGAACAGGGCGCGCAGCAGGCCTTGCAGGAGCGCTGGCAGGGCCTGACTCCAGGCGAGCGGCAGGTGTTGGAAGGGGTGGTGCGCGGCCGGCTCAACAAACAGATCGCAGCCGACCTGGGTATCAGCGAGATCACCGTCAAGGTGCGACGGGGGCAGGTCATGCGCAAGATGGATGCACGGACCTTGGTCGACCTGGTGCGCATGTACGACCTGTTGCCGCACACACCATAGCAGCCGCCTGGCTCAGGCTTCCGGCTTGGCCAGTGCAGTGTTGAGATACTGTTTCTGGATCACCGGCTTGACCAGGCGCGGACGTTCCATCAAAACGAAGCGCACCCCCTTGACGGTCTGTGGTGCTGCCTTGGCAACGAAGCCGAACCTCTCATACACCGGGACAGCGACCTCGGAGGAGTTGACGGTGTATTGCTGGCGGCCGTGGATGCGCAGTGCATGTTCCCACAGCATCCTGGCGATGCCACGTTTGCGGGTGGTGCGGCTGACGAACAAGTGGTGGATATGGCTGCTTTCACGCATGGCGATCATGCCGCACAGGGTTTCGCCGTCCATCACCACATAGTGGGCGAACTGCGTGGACGCCAGGCGTTGCAGGAAGTTTTCCGCTGTCAGGGTGGAGAGAAAGGCATGGGCGCTGGAGCCGGTGTCCATATCCAGCAGGTGCCGCGCCAGTGGCGTGACCAAGGCACTCAAGGCCGCCGCATCGGCGGCGGACGCATCACGAAGTATCAAACCTGCATCCATCCCGCTCTCCAGGCATTCAACTTGCCACCGAGGTGCAAGCATATCCGCTGCTGCGAGCAAACGGCGTGCTGGCAGGCGCAACTCAGGCGGTGGGCTTGCCCAAGCGGAAACTGCCGCTCCAGCGCAGCATCGCGAACAGGCACCACAACCAGCCTGCCGTGGCGATCAGGCCGCCGACCAGGCCGATATGCTGCATGCCCAGTTGCAGGCTGACCTGACTGCCGATCAATGCGCCGGCACCGATGCCGATATTGAAAATGCCGGAGAACAGGGCCATGGCCACGTCGGTTGCATCGGAGGCCAGATTCAGCACCTTGGACTGCATCGACAGCGCAAAGCTGATCATCGCCACGCCCCATACCGAGACCAGCGCATACAGCAGCCAGCTGCTGTGCAGGCCGCTGCGCAGCAGCAACAGACTGGCAGCCAGGGTGCCGATCGCGGTCAGCAGGAAGCCGCGCGGCCAGCGCAGTCCATAGCGCGAGAACAACACGCTGCCAATGAAGCCCATGCCGCCGAACAACAGCAGCACCAGCGTGGTCACGTGAGCATCAAAGCCGCCGATCTTCTGCACGAAGGGCTCGATGTAGCTGTAACCGGTGAACTGGGCGGAAATCACCACCATCACCAACAGGTACAAGGCCATCAATGCCGGGCGTCGCAGTAATAACGGGATGCTGCTGGCCGAGCCGCTGTTGTGGCTGGGCAGGGCCGGCAGCAGGCGCGCCAGCACCAGCATCACCAGCAGGGCGACGCCGCCGATGGCCATGAAGGTGATGCGCCAGCCCAACAGCTCACCAACGATGCGACCCAATGGGATGCCCAGCACCATCGCCACGGATGTACCGGTGGCGAGCAGGCCGAGTGCCTGCGGTCGTTTGTCCTGCGGTGCCACACGCACCGCCAGCGAGGCGGTGATCGACCAGAACACCGCATGGGCCAGCGCAATGCCAACCCGGCTGGCCATCAGCACCGGGTAACTCCAGGCAAATCCCGAGAGCACATGGCTGAGAATGAACAGCGCAAACACACCCAGCAGCAATTTACGGCGGTCGAAATTGCGGGTCAGCAGCATGCACGGCAGCGAGGTCAGTGCGACCACCCAGGCGTAGATGGTCAGCATCAGCCCGACATGCTCGATTGGCTTGCCGAAATCGGTGCCGATGTCGCTGAGCAGGCCGACCGGGACGAACTCGCTGGTATTGAAGACGAAGGCTGCCAGGGCCAGGGCGATCACGCTGAGCCAGCGCTGGCGGTCGGAACGCGGATCTTGGCTTTCGGCAACGGCAAAGGCGTCGCCTGCCTGCGGGGCAGGGCAGGAGGTATTGGGAGAGGAGGACATTACGTGCGGGTTTGCGACCGGGCCGGTCGCTCAATGCCGCTGATTTTCGCACGGGTGATATGGACGCGAGCGGAACGCTGTAGATCGGTAGGTTGCTGCCGTACCTGTGTTCAGGTGAGTGAGCGTTTTGGCTCTGGCTTTGGTTGCTGCTTCCGGCTCACGCCTTGCGCAGTCGTCCCCGCCTTCGCGGGGATGACGAGCCAAGGCAAGAGCCGAGGTCAGCGCCAGCACCACGGCGATTGCTGACTTCGGGCGGCGCCCGCTCAGCCGTCGCCCTGCACGGTGGTCGGCGTTGCATCGCCACCGCGCCAGCGACGCAGGCCGCGCTGGAAGAACAGGCTGTTGGGGATCTGCATCAGTGTGCCTTCGGCCGGGCCGCCGACTTCATGCAGGGTGGTGTAGATCAGGTTGATGTCGGTGACCACGCCCTTCAGGCCGGGCTTCTCGCCATTCTCCAGCAGTTCGATCTGGTCGCCGAGGCGGAACGGCCGGGTGGTGAAGATCAGGAAGGTGCAGAAGATGTTGGACAGCACACTCCAGGCGGCAAAGAACGCCACCGCACCTACCGCCGCGAAGCCGGTGAACGCGGTCCACAGCACGCTGGCTTGTACGTTCAGTGCCTGCAGAATGGCAACCAGCGCCACCGTGCCGATGACAAAGTTGGTCAGCCGCCGGATTGCCATCTCGATCTGCGCCGGCAGCGTGTAATGCCGGCCCAGCCGGGACAGCAGGCGGCGGGTGAGCAGGCGCAGCAGCCAGGCCACGACCAGGATCAGCAGGATGCCCAGGCCGGTGTTGATGGGGTCAATCCATTGCTGCATCGAGGCGGGGAGGTAGTGCTTCATGCGGTTTCCTTGCGGTACGTCAGTGTTTCAGTGCAGTGGAGGCGGCGCGGCCGGCCAGCGGCAAACGCGGCGCTACGCGCAATGACGGGGCTACCCAACATCGGCAGCAACGGTTTGGCGAGCGCCGATTGTCGGCCAGTGTGGCGTTTGCTGCCAGTCGCGGCGTGTTGGCAGGCCAGTTGCGCAAAGAATTGAACCGGCTTTAAACCTTTTGCCTGCTTGCCGCATCCAATGGATATGCTCGACGCCACCGTGACTACCGCCGCCCCTTCACCGCCCGTCGTCGACGACGCTGCGCTGGCCCGTGCCGCCGCAGCCGGTGATACCCGTGCCTACGAGCGCATCTACCGGCGCCACTCGCCGCGCCTGTACGCCCTGCTGTGGCGGCTATGCGGCGGCAACGCCGCGCGGGCCGAGGATGTAATGCAGGAAACCTTCATCCAGGCCTGGCGCAAGCTGCCGCAGTTCCGCTTCGAGAGCGCGCTGGCTACCTGGTTGCATCGCCTTGCGGTGAATACGGCGCTGATGGAGTTGCGCGCGGCAACGTTTGAGTCGCTGGATATCGGTGAATCCGGAATGGACCTATTGGCCGAGATCGCCGATACCCCACGCTGCCATGCCACCGGCATGGATCTGGAACGCGCGCTGTTGACGCTGCCACCACGCGCCCGCGCGGTGCTGGTACTGCACGACATTGAAGGCTGGAAACACCAGGAGATCGCCGTGGAACTGCAGATGGCTGTCGGTAGTTCCAAGGCCCAATTGCATCGTGCGCGCAGTTTGTTGCGCACGCGGCTTGGAGACGCATGATGAACAACCACGAAGACGATCGCGATCAAGGCGATGAGCTGGTGCAGCGCCTGCGCGGGCTGCCTGCCGAGCGGGTACCCCCGGCTATGGTGTGGCAGCGCATTGCCGCAGAACTGGAGCAGGTGCCGCGTACCCTGCAAGCGGATGCCGTACCTGTTTCTTCCTTGAATATCGCACTGACAAAACGGCCGCCGCGACGCCACTGGCCGCGCTATGCCGCTGCTGCGGTGGTCGTGGCGCTGGTTGGCGTGGCCAGTCTGTCGTTGTTGCCGCGACAGCCGGTTGCATCGGTGGCTGTGGAGGAATCCCCGCTGCAGCATCAGGCCAACAGCATCACCTACCAGTACCGGCAGGCGATGGCGACGATTCCGCAGGACAACCTGGCGGCCGAGCTGCAGCCAGCCCTGCGTGAACTGGATGAAAGCGCCGGCAGCATTCGCAGCGCCATCGCACAGAGCCCTGATGCCACATTTCTACTTGGACAGTTGCAGCGCACCTACGCGCTGCGGCTTGAACTCACCCGCAAGGGCGTGAACCCGACCGGACTTCCGACTTGAAGGAGTATTTGATGAAAGCTTGCATGCGCAATCTGATCGCCACCGCGCTGTTGCTGGCCCCGCTGACCAGCGCATTTGCGCAGACCGCGGTCAATCGCAACCTGCCCTTGTCCAGCGGCGGCCGTGTGGAACTGAGCAATGTGGCGGGTTCGGTCACCGTGCGTGGCTGGGACCGCAATGAGGTGCAGCTCACCGGCTCATTGGGCGACGGCCAGCGGC
This sequence comes from Stenotrophomonas sp. STEN018, assembly GCF_056760235.1. Lineage (NCBI taxonomy): Bacteria > Pseudomonadati > Pseudomonadota > Gammaproteobacteria > Lysobacterales > Lysobacteraceae > Stenotrophomonas > Stenotrophomonas sp. STEN018. The sequence continues at coordinate 7,360 of NZ_JBRREK010000030.1, read as the reverse complement.
TGGAGGTGGAAAGCAGCGCCAACCGGGTGGCGTTGAAAGTGGTCTACCCGCAGAACGGTCGTAGCAGTCGTGGCGCGGTGCTGGAGCTGCGCGTGCCGCGCGCTGCGCAGCTGCAGACCAGTACCGTCAGCGCGATGGTGGATGTGTCCGATGTGGACCTGCGGCGCCTGCAGAGTTCCACCGTCAGCGGCAGCATCACCGCCAATGGGCGCGCTGCTGAGGCCGAGTTGACCACGGTCAGCGGCGCGATCCGTTCGCAGCTGCAGACATCGCGTCTGGAGACCAGAACGGTCAGTGGTGGGATCAATGCTGCCGGTGGCAGTGGTGGCGAGGTTTCGGCCAATACCGTGTCGGGTGGAATCACCCTGGATCTGGCCAAGGTGCAACGGCTCAATGCCGAGTCGGTATCAGGCAGCCTGGGTGTGCGCAGCGCTGGTCTGCAGCCGGGCGGCCGGATCAATCTGGAGACGGTGAGTGGCTCGGTGTCGCTGGGCTTGCCGGCCAGTACTTCGGCGCAGTTGAAGGTCAGCACCTTCAGCGGCAGCATCCGCTCCGATGTCGGCCAGGTGCAGACCCCGCGTTATGGGCCGGGCAAGAATCTGGACGCGCGGATTGGCGGTGGCGATGGTGACATCTCCATCCAGTCGCATTCGGGCGGTGTGCGGGTGAGTCTGGATCGTTGATTGATGCCCTCCCTTTTGCGAAGCAAGCGGGAGGGGGAGAGCTTCAGCTCCCTCCCTTTGCAGCAGGCAAGGGGAGGGTTGGGGAGGGGTAGAGCTTCTGCGCGTCTAGAGCTGTGGCTTCGCGGCTTATGCCGCTCCTACAACAGCTGCATTGGTTGTTGCTGCCAGCGCCAGCCCTTGCACGACACCGAATGACGGGTCGCCATGCACCAGCTTGGCAGTCGGGAAGGCCGCTGCTGCCGCCTGCTGGATGTAGCCGGCGCGCGACATGCCGCCGGTCAGGAACACCGCCACCGGGTCGTGGCCAATATCGGCACTTACCTGCTGCAGCAGCGTTTCGAACTCTCCCAGATAACCACCGGCAGCTGCAGTCAGATGCGGCGCATCTATGTCGACCGACAATCCTGCCTCGATGAAGTCCAGCACGCTGCTGTGGTTGGGTTGGCTGCTCAGGGCGATCTTGCATTGCTCCACCGCGCGGTACAGGCGAGCGGTATTGCCGGTGTCCTGCAGTGCCTGTAGACGCGGGCCATGGGGCAGATCCACCGAGTCGTAGTCGTGCTGGCGGAAGTCCCGCTGGCGGGTCATGTCCTGCACCATCGCCGCTTCCACATAGTGGTGCGCAGGCACGCGGGTGATGCCACGGCCAAACAACGGCATATAGCCAGCCAGGCTCAGGGCCAGGTCGATATCGGTACCACCACGGGCGATACCCCAGGCGCGATGGATCTGTGGTGCGGCGCTGCCGCCAACGCTGGCATGGGCGATATCGGTGGTACCGCCGCCGACGTCGACGATCACCGCTTCGTGGCGCTCGCTGCTGACCGCGTGGTAATGCATGGCCGCAGCTGCGGGCTCTTCAAGGAAGTCCACCTCGTCAAAGCCTGCCGCCATCGCCGCGCTGCGCAGGATATCCAACGCCTGGTCGTTGCCGGCCGCGCCAATCGAGCTGCGGAACTGCACTGGCCGACCAAGCAGGGCGCTGCGCACGTTGTACTGCAGCTGGCGCGAGGCGGTCAGGCGGATGTGTTCGAGAATATGAGTGGCGATGCCGGTGATGGTCTGCTTGGCACGCGGGTGCAGGTTGTAGCCCAGCATCGACTTCGGGCTCTGCACCAGGTTGCCTTCGTTTTCCTCGAAATAGGCCTCCAGCGCATCGTCACCGTAGACCGCGTTCTGCAGCAGGGTGGTCGAGCTGCGCGGTTCGCGGATGCGCTCTTCCATCCACTGTCGGCGCACAACGCGCAGGGCGGCGCTGCGCAGCTGCTCATGGCTGCGCGTATTGCCGATCGCACGGGCGTCGCGGCGGCCGGATTCGATCAGCTCATCGACCTGTGCCTCCAATGCCGGGGTCAGCTCGAAGTCGTTGGGGTCGCGCATCACCTCGGGGAAGTACACCGTGGTGCGGAATTGTTGGGCCTCACCAAAGCTGACCGGGACTACCTTGCCGTCAATATGGGCGGCGGCGGCCGAGTTGCTGGTGCCAAAGTCGATGCCGAGTTTCATGATGCCTGCGCGTCTTGCTGCTGAATCGGCCGCGCACTGTACTACGCCGCCGCGCGGCTGGCTTCACATGTCAGCGGCGCACCGCTGTTCCAGGCCGCAAGACCTGCGCAAGGACGAACGACGTCACGATTTGCGGGTGCAGGCGTTGCCTGAATGACCATTGCCATCACGGTGGCCAGACTGTCGGCCCGGCCTGCAGATGACGCATTGCGCAGCCGGGTTGTTCACTGAAGGTGTGCCCGGCAACACGGTAAGGGCTTGCTCGCGGTCGCTTTCCCACCGGCCGCCCTGTGCTGCGGTGAGCAACTGTGACTGAGCGGCTACAATACGGAGTTAGTCAATGTACGGGAGTCCCCCATGTCTGTTACTTCCTGTCCGCAGTGTTCGCTGGAAAACGTCTATGCCGATGGCGCGCTATGGGTCTGCGCCGATTGCGGGCATGAATGGACCATTGGCGAAGCTGCGGAATCCACACTGGTGGTCCGTGACAGCAACGGCAATGTGCTGGTGGCCGGTGACACCGTCACCGTGATCAAGGATCTGAAGGTCAAAGGCTCGTCGATCCCGCTCAAGCAGGGCACGGTGATCCGCAACATTCGTCTGGTCGAAGACGATGCCGAGAACATCGAAGGCAACTCGGACAAGATCAAAGGCCTGGTGTTGAAGACCTGCTTCCTGCGCAAGGCCTGAGCTGGGCTTTCGTTGTTCAGGCCGCCCGCGGTGCGCGATCAGCGCGCCGCGTGGCGTCCTTCCAGTCTGCGGATTCCGTCCAGCTTGCTCTGGTAAACCGCTCTCATCGGGTCGCCGCCGAGATCGCGGGCGAGCTTCATCTCGCGCATGGCCAGATGGTTGTTGCCGCTGAGGAAGTAGGCGCGTGCCAGCCCGAAGTGGAACTGGTGAGCTTTGCTGTACAGCCGTACCGCTTCGCGGTAGTAGCGCGTGGCCAGGGCGTAGTCGCCGTCACGCTCGGCGGTGGTGCCCTGCATGAATTGATAGAACGGGTCGCGTTTGCGTACCTGCTCCAACCGTGCCTGCAGCTGCGCCACGCGGCGGGTGTCTCCCATGCGCTGGTAAAGCTTGGTGGCGTTGTGCAGGGCAGGTGCGTGGAAGCGATTGATCGACAACGCGGTTTCAAGGTCCTTGGAGGCGGCAGTGAGATCGTTTTCGCGCGATTCGAGCACACCCAGATTGCTCCACGCCGGAACAAAACGCTGATCCATCCGCAAAGCCGCATCAAAGTAGGCACGTGCGCCGGGGTAATCGTGCGCGGCCAGTTGCTCGGCGCCGCGGTTATTGTAGAAATGGGCCAGCGCCCGGCTGTCATTGATCGGTTGCGGGCCGCGGCGGTCGTACAGCACGTTGCTGTCCAGATCCAGGGTGGCCTGGCGTCCATCCACGCGCATGCCGACATTGACGTGGCCGGCGTTGAAGATCAGCCCCTGGTCCTCATACCAGGACACCACTTGCCCCACTTCCTGCATGCGCGCCTCCAGGCCGATCTCGCGGGCCAGGGCGACGAACAACAGGGTGAAGGAGAGGCAGTTGGCGCGCCGTTGTTGCCAGGTCTCGGCCACGGTCAGGGTGGCCTCGGTATCGTATTTCAGGCCCAGCCCTTCGGGCCGGAATACCAGCTCAACCAGTAGATGCAGGCGTTGTTCGGGGGAGTTGGCGGCCTTGATCACCCGCTCCTGCAGCTGCGCGCGTATTTCCGGGGGGATGGCCATCACCTGCTCCGGTGTAGGGACCAGAACCGGGGCGGGCGGCGTGGCGATGGCCACGCTGCTGGCGGCGAGCAGGACTAACGCGTTCCAACCGATCATGGCGATCACCCGGAGGTTGCTGCGGCGCGCTCAGTGTAGGCCTGTTGCAGGGGGATGGAAGCGGGCTGGGAATGAATCCACAGCGGGTGTGGACCAGCACTGTGCAAACATGTGGATAACTAATGGCAGCCCTTGTGCGGCGTGGCTCGTCGGCTGGTGGTGATTGTTTCGCCATGGCCGGGCCGCGACCGGCGCGGTCTGCTAGTATCCGCGGCCCAAGACAGTAGTGGCCGCCGCGACGGAGCGGGTACGGCAGCCGGCTTTCGATACCAGACCATGACGAAGCAGCTTTCCTCAACCGAGGCCCAGATGACCCTGGGCCTGGGCAGTGACATTCCAACCGAACGCCTGTTCTTTGCGGTGATGCCCGATGCGCTCACCGCCGAGCGGGTGGCCGAGTTGGCCGATGGCCTGCGCGAGGAACATGGCCTGGTTGGGCAGCCGCTGGCCCCCGAGCGCCTGCACGTCACCCTGCATCACCTTGGCGACTACGCAGGCCTGCCGCCGAGCCTGTTGCCCAAGGTGCGGCAAGCGGCGGCGCGGGTGCGCATGCCCGAGTTCGAGGTCTGTTTTGATCAGGTGGGCAGCTTTGCCGGCAGCCGGCAGAACCCGTTCGTGCTGCGCAGCGAGTACGGTGCCGAGCTGTTGAACGGCCTGCACGAGGAGCTGGCGCGCTGCCTGCAAGGCGTAGGTGGCAAGCTGGACCCGCGCTTCACCCCGCATATGACCTTGCTGTATGACCGCCGTCGCCTGCCCATACAGCCGGTGCAGCCGTTGCGCTGGTTCGTGCGTGAATTCGTGCTGGTGCGCAGTTTTCTCGGCCAGGGCCGCTACCAGATCGAAGGCCGCTGGCAGCTGGGCTGAGCCCGGCCTGTGGTGAGCGGCGCAAGGCCCCGTGGCCCTGCTCTTGCCTTTGGCCAGGCTCACTTACCGGCTACCGCTTCGTGCCAAGATGCCGGTATGAACGACTTGCTGCAAACCCTGCCGCCGCCGCTGCTTGCCGAGCTGAAAACAGCTTACGCACAGCCGCCGCGTGCGTATCACAACTTCGGCCATGTGCAGGCGGTGCTCCAGCATTACCGCGATGTGGCTGCCGGTCCCGGCTGGCGACAGCCGTTGGAAGTGATGCTGGCGGTGCTCTACCACGATGCGATCTACGAGGCCGGGCGTGGCGACAACGAGGCGCGCTCGGCGCAGCTGGCCGCGTCCGGCATTGCGCGCTGGTTGGCGGATAGCGAAGTGGATGCGGCGCGGGTGATGGCGCTGATTGAACTCACCGCGCGTCATGGCAGCCTGGGTGGAGAGGAACTGGATGCCGATGCCGCGCTGTTCCTGGATAGCGACATGGCGATCCTTGGCGCACCGGACACGGTGTTCGATGCCTATGACCGTGGTATCGCCGAGGAGTACCAGGGCAAGGTGCCGGGCTTTCTGTTCCGGCTCAACCGGAGGCGTTTCCTGAAGAAGGTATTGGCGCAGCCGCGCATCTTCTTCAGCGATTTCTTCCATGAACGTTACGACGCCGCGGCACGGGCCAATCTGCGCCGGGCCACTGCCTGAGCCTGTGCTTTGGCTAAAATGTGGCTAGTCCCACCGCTGATAGGGCCGAACCGGCCGCTGCAATGAACGAACTGCCCGTCCAGGCCTCTGCCACTCCTGATCCCGATCCGCGCCCGCAACCACCGGAAGCGCCGGGTCCAAACGAATGCTGTGGCAGTGGCTGTCCGCTATGTGTGCTGGATCTGTATACCGATGAGTTGCTGGTCTACCGGCAGAAGCTGGCCGAATGGACCGCGCGTCACCCTGAAGCGCAGGCCTGAGTACTCGCCTTCGACATCTTTCCACCGCCGGTAGGCGTAGCCTTTGCCGGTCGCTCTCGAGAACTGTACATGGCACGTGTGATGTGGGGGATGGGGGTGCTGGCGTTGAGCCTGTTGGCGGCACCGGCAATGGCAACCGAGCAGGTCAGCCATGGGAGGTTCGAGCATGTACCGGTACTGCTGCCAAGTGCGCCGGCACAGCGTGTGGTGCTGTGGTTCGGCGATGGCGTTGGCTCCACCCAGCATCGGGAGCGGCTGCAGAGCCTGCGCGACGACGGCGCGATGGTGGTCGATATCGATACCCACCACCTGTATCGGGTGTTGGCCAAGGAAGGTGGCAAGTGCGGCTTTTCTGCCGGCGATGTGGAAAATTTCTCGCGCTACGTGCAGGCCTACTATCACGTGCCTACCTACCGTCTGCCCATCCTCGGCGGTGATGGCGCTGGTGCCGCGCTGGCCTATGCGGTCGCGACCCAGGCCGATACGGATGTGTTTGCGGGGCTTTTGACCGAAGGCTTCTGCCCGCAGCTGCACAACGCCACGATGACCTGCGGCGATGCCATCAAGGGCCGTGCGCTGCAGCCGCAGGCGCTGCGGTTTCCCTGGTTGAACGCTGCTGCAGGCAAGGGGCGGGCCTGCCCGGCGGCGGTGACGGCTTTCATGGCGGCGGTGCCATTGGCACGTGAGTTCGCCCTTACCCGAGCGGGCAGTGCTCTGCCTGGTGAAGTCGCAGCGGCGCGCGTGCTGGGCGCGCAGCGTGGCGTCAGCCTGCCTGCGGTGCCGCAGGATCTGGACGGCTTGCCGCTGGTGGAAGTGCCGGCCAGCGGGCAGGGCGATACGTTTGCGGTGTTTGTATCCGGTGACGGTGGTTGGGCTGGTTTGGACAAGGATGTAGCTGGGGCCTTGGCCGAGGCCGGGATTCCGGTGGTCGGCGTTGACTCGCTGCGTTACTTCTGGAGTGAGCGCACACCAGCAGGCTTTGCGGTCGATCTGGACCGGATTGCGCGTTACTACGCCAACCAGTGGAAAAGGCCCAAGTTGATGCTGATTGGTTTCTCACAGGGCGCCGATGTATTGCCCGCAGCTATCAACAAGCTACCGCCTGCTACTGCACAGATGCTGCGGATGACCGCGCTGATGTCGGTGGGTGAAACCGCTGACTATGAATTCCATGTCAGCAACTGGATATCCAGCGGCGGCGATGATGGTCTGCCGATCGCACCTGAGATGCGGCGCATGGCTGCGGATCGCACGCTGTGCATCTACGGCGCCGATGACGATGACGCGCTGTGTCCGAAGTTGCCGGTCGGCAGCGTGCAGTTGATCAAGCTGCCCGGTGATCATCATTTTGAAGGTGACTACGAAGGCTTGGCTAAAGCGATTTTGCAGCACGTGCAGGGGCCTTGATGCGGGATGTTGTGGGAGCCGGGGGACCACGGCGGCCGGGGGGTGGTAGGCCACCGGCGGGAGCGGGCGGCGGCCCGCGGCCCCACCCCCCCCCCGCGAGAAGGTCGAGGCGGAACCGGCCGTG
>NZ_JBRREK010000029.1:0-69198 GCF_056760235.1 Stenotrophomonas sp. STEN018 | reverse complement strand
CCCCCCCCCTCCGCCCCGCCCCGCCCCCCCCCCCCCCCCCCCCCCCCCCCCCCCCCCCCCACCCCCCCCCCCCCCCCCCCCCCCCCCCCCCCCCCCCCACTACCGGTGCTGCTGGCTGTATCGGTAACGCCTCTGCCGAGCATGGCTCGGCACTACACCCAGAAAAAAGCCCGGCTTTCGCCGGGCTCTTGTTTGTTGCTGCTCAGTTGATCAGAGCTGGGATTCCTGCACCTGCACCTTGTAGCGCTTGCGCATGCCGTCGACATAAGCCTTGGCTGCAGCGGCGCCGTCGATCTGGCTCAGCTGGTCCTTGAGCATGGCCTGCTGCGCTTCCGGCACTTCGGCCGGGTTGCCCGGGGTCACCTTGGTGACCGCGAACACGGCATAGCGGCCCGGCTCCATCTCGACCTTGCCATAGCTGGGCTTGTCGCCGACCGGAGCCGCTGCGGTGAACGCAGCGCGGTTGGCTTCAGCGGTCGGCATCGGCGCGGTGCGCGGCAGGCCCGGGATCGGCAGCAACTGCAGCTGCTCGGAACCAGCCAGTGCCTGCAGGGTCTCACCTGCATTCAACTTGGCCAGCAACGCGTCAGCAGCCTTCTTCGAGGCTTCTTCGGCACGGTGCGCGCGCACCGCTGCAATCACCTGCTCACGCGCCTGTGCAAGCGGAATCGCCTGCTCCGGGGTGTGTGCGGTAACGCGGACCATGACCGTGTGGTTCGGCGCCAGCTCGATCGGATCGCTGACCGTGCCGTCTTCCTTCAGTGCGTCGGAGAACACAGCCTTCAGCACCGCCGGATTGGCGGCGATACCGCTGGCGGTGGTGCGGCCGAACGGGCCCAGGGTCTGCACCGGCAAGCCAACTTCCTTGGCAGCACCAGCCAGTTCGGTCGGGTTCTTGTAAACCAGATCCACCAGGCGACTGCTCAGCTCATTGAATGCCTTCTCGGTATCGGCCTGCAGCTGTTCGGCAGCCAGCTGATCACGTACTTCCTCGAACGGACGGCCTTCGCCACCCTTGATCTCGCGCAGCTTCAGCACGTGGTAACCGAACTCGGTCTTGACCGGGCCAACCACGTCACCGGCCTTCATGGCGAACAGCGCGTCTTCGAACGGCTTGACCATCACGCCCTTCTCAACCCATCCCAGGTCGCCACCGGAATCCTTGGAGCCCGGATCTTCCGAGTTGGCCTTGGCCAGTGCGGCGAAATCAGCACCCGGCTGCTTGGCTTCTGCTGCCAGCTTGGCGGCCTTGGCCTCGGCTGCCTTCTCATCGCTGCCCTTGGCAATCAGGATGTGCGAAGCCAGACGCTGGTCGGCGCTGACAAAACGCGCCTTCTCGTCTTCATAGCGCTGGCGCAGGGTGGCCTCATTGGCGGCGGTGGCTGCCGGCATGCTGGCAGCATTGAGCTCGACGTATTCGATGGTGACGCTTTCCGGCTGGCGGAAGTCCTTCGGATGCGCCTTGTACCACTGGTCGATCTCGGCATCCGTGACCGCTGCGGTATCAGGCGCAACGACCGGCAACAGTGCGAACTCCACATCGCGGGTTTCGCCCAACAGCTTCAGCAGACGTTCGCTTTCGCCCTTGGTGGTGAAACCCGACTCGGCCAGTGCCGAGGGAATGATCGACTGCTGCAGGCTGGAACGCACCAGCTGTTCGAACATGGCCGGCGTACGCGGCGGCATGCTCTGCGCCAGCGCCAGACGGTACTGGTCCGGATCGAACTTGCCGTCCTTCTGGAACGCAGGGATCGCAGCGATGTAGTCGCGCACGGCCTTGTCGCCGATGACGATATGCGCGTCTTCGGCAGCCAGGCGCACCACCTGCTCGTCGATCAGCTGATCGAGCACGAGGCGCTTGTTTTCCGCGGTTTCAAATTCGCGCGGGTCGAAGTTGTCGCCCTGCTGCTCACGCGCCTGCATGCGTGCCTGTTCAAAACGGGCACGGAAGTCCTCGACGCTGACTTCGTGGTGGTTCCACAGGAACGACATCGGCCACCAGGAAGGTGCCGAGGTCCACCACGACGGCGGGGCCGACACTTTGGCAACGTTCTGTGCGCCGACGCCACCGAGGTAGCTGTTGTCGATCACAAACAGGAACGGGATCATCAACAGGCCCATGATCACCGTAACGATCCAGCCTGAGGTCTTGTCGCGAAGTTTCTGCAGCATGGGCAAATCGAGGCCTGAGTGGCGAGCCGGGCAGTTTAACCCGCTTCCTGCCCCGCGCCCAACTCGGCCGCTGCCAATAGCGGGCCAAAAAAAAGCCCCCGGCTTGAGCCGAGGGCTTTGAGACATCTGGCGGAGCGGACGGGACTCGAACCCGCGACCTCCGGCGTGACAGGCCAGCATTCTAACCAACTGAACTACCGCTCCACATTTGACTCGACCACCACCGGTTGCCCGGGGCGCGCGCTCCGAAAAGCGACTTGATTAAATGGCGGAGCGGACGGGACTCGAACCCGCGACCTCCGGCGTGACAGGCCAGCATTCTAACCAACTGAACTACCGCTCCACATTTAATTTTTTAGTTTCCCCTCCCTCCTGTGGAGTTTGAGAAAACAAGGCCCCCGATTTTGTCAGGGGCCAATTTGAAACTGGCGGAGCGGACGGGACTCGAACCCGCGACCTCCGGCGTGACAGGCCAGCATTCTAACCAACTGAACTACCGCTCCACACTTTCAAACTGTACTGCAATGCTTAACTTGGTGGGTGCTGAGGGTTTCGAACCCCCGACCCTCTCCGTGTAAGGGAGACGCTCTACCGCTGAGCTAAGCACCCCAGCTGAGCCGCTTAGTTTACAGCGTCTTTCAGAGCTTTACCAGCCTTGAAGGCAGGATTTTTTGCAGCAGCGATTTTGATCTCTTCGCCGGTCTTCGGGTTACGGCCGGTGCGCGCAGCGCGCTCACGAACCTGGAACGTACCGAAGCCCACCAGAGTCACGGCCTCACCCTTCTTCAGGGCCTTGGTGATCTCGGCGATGACGGCATCAACCGCACGGCCAGCTTCAGCCTTGGTCAGGTCAGCAGCACCGGCAACGCCATCAATCAATTCGGTCTTGTTCATTCTGTAAAACTCCCTTTGCGGTAATCCGCGGAATTATTGAGTGGCACCCGTACGTCCCCAAGACGCACGACTGCCGAAGAACCTGCAAACACGCCAGCAAAAAACTACTGCTGCGTGAGTCGCACTTTTATACCAGCGCCCCCCTACCCGCGCAAGCTGAAAAGCCTTTAATGACGCGGGTTTTGAGGGGTTTTACGTTCACATTTCAGTGCTTGACGCGGGCCGTGGGAGCTGCCTTCGCCTTGCCGCGAACTGCGACACGCTGCGCACTTTTGCCTGCTTTCTTCGGCGCCAGCGGTGTTGCCAGCGCGATATCCAGCACTTCGTCGATCCACTTCACCGGCACGATGGTCAGGTCGCGGGTGACATTGGCCGGGATATCCACCAGATCCTTGCGGTTCTCTTCGGGGATGATCACGGTACGGATGCCGCCGCGCAGCGCGGCCAGCAGCTTCTCCTTCAGACCGCCAATTGCGGTAACCCGACCACGCAGGGTGATCTCACCGGTCATCGCCACTTCGGCTTTGACCGGCACCTTGGTCAACGTGGACACCAGCGAGGTCACCATCGCGATGCCAGCACTGGGACCGTCCTTCGGGGTGGCGCCATCGGGCACATGCAGGTGGACGTCGTGCTTCTGCAGGAAATCCACGTCGATGCCCAGCGATTCGGCGCGTGCACGCACCACCGACAAGGCCGCCGTCGCCGACTCCTTCATCACGTTGCCAAGCTGGCCAGTAAGCGTCACCGCACCCTTGCCCGGAATCAGCGTCGACTCGACCTGCAGCAGTTCGCCGCCGACTTCGGTCCAGGCCAAGCCAGTGACCAGGCCGATCTCGTTTTCTTCCTCGGCACGGCCGAAGTCGAAACGCTGCACGCCCAGGTACTTGTCCAGGTTCTTCGCATCCACAACCACCAAGGCCTTCGGCTTCTTGGCCGACTTCTTGGCGGCAGCCTTCTTCACCGGCTGCGGGCCGGCCAGGGCAATCTCCTTCACTACCTTGCGGCAGATCTTGGCGATCTCGCGCTCGAGGTTACGCACGCCGGATTCGCGCGTGTAATAACGCACGATGCCGCGGATGGCATCTTCTTCGATCGCCAGCTCTTCAGCCTTCAGGCCATTGGCCTTGAGCTGCTTGCTCAGCAGGTAACGCATGGCGATGTTGAGCTTTTCATCCTCGGTGTAACCCGGGATGCGGATCACTTCCATACGGTCCAGCAACGGGCCCGGAATGTTCAGCGAATTGGAGGTGGCCACGAACATCACTTCGCTCAGGTCCAGATCGACCTCGAGGTAATGATCGTTGAAAGCGTTGTTCTGTTCCGGGTCCAGCACTTCAAGCAGGGCCGAGGACGGATCGCCACGGAAGTCCATCGACATCTTGTCGATCTCATCCAGTACGAACAACGGGTTCTTGCTGCCGACCTTGTTGAGGTTCTGCACGATGCGGCCCGGCATGGAACCGACATAGGTACGGCGATGACCACGGATCTCAGCCTCGTCGCGCACGCCGCCCAGGCTCATGCGCACGAACTTGCGGTTGGTGGCCTTGGCGATGGACTGACCCAAGGAGGTCTTGCCCACGCCCGGCGGCCCGACCAGGCACAGGATCGGACCCTTCATCTGCTTCACGCGCGCCTGCACGGCAAGGTACTCAAGGATGCGATCCTTGACCTTGTCCAAACCGTAATGGTCGGCGTCCAGCGTGTCCTGGGCGACCTTCAGATCCTTGCGAACCTTCGTGCGCTTCTTCCACGGCACGCCCAGCAGCCACTCAAGATAGTTGCGCACAACAGCGGCTTCGGCCGACATCGGCGACATCTGCTTGAGCTTGTTGAGCTCGTTCTTGGCCTTGGTCTCGACCGGCTTGGGCATGCCAGCTTCGGCGATCTTGCGTGCCAGTTCTTCCATCTCACCCGGCGCTTCATCCAGGTCACCCAGTTCTTTCTGGATGGCCTTCATCTGCTCGTTGAGGTAGTACTCGCGCTGGCTCTTTTCCATCTGCGATTTGACGCGGCCGCGGATGCGCTTTTCCATCTGCTGCACGTCGATTTCGCCATCGACCAGACCGACCAGCATTTCCAGCCTGTCGCCGACCTGCAGGATTTCCAGCAGCTTCTGCTTGTCGGCCAGACGCACGCCGATATGCGCGGCGATGGTGTCGGCCAGGCGCGCCGGCTCCTCGATGCCGGCCAGGGTCTGCAACAGCTCCGGCGGCAACTTGCGGTTGGTTTTGACGTACTGCTCGAACAGCGACATCAGCGAACGGGCAATCGCCTCGATCTCACGCGGCTCGCGCGAATCGTCCGATTCGATCTCCACGCCGTGGCCCTGCAGCGAGCCGTCTTTTTCGTAAACCTTGTCCACGGCAACGCGCGACAGGCCTTCGACCAGCACCTTGATGGTGCCGTCGGGCAGCTTCAGCAATTGCAGCACCTGCGCCAGGGTGCCGACGGTGTACAGGTCGGCGGCCGCCGGATCGTCGGTTTCGGCAGACTTCTGCGCAAGCAACAGGATGCGCTTGTCGGCCTCCATCGCGCGCTCCAGCGCCTGCATGGACTTGTCGCGGCCCACGAACAGAGGGATGACCATGTGCGGGAACACCACCACGTCGCGCAGCGGCAGGACCGGCAGGTCGAGAACTTCGAGTTGGGACTGGGCCATGGGGGCTCCGAGATTCGGTGGAGGCTAAATAAAAAAGCCGATGGCCCCGTTATGGGGCCATCGGCGAGGTGTTGCAAGAGCTGTTGAAAGCTGAACGTGATCGGCGAAACCGCCTATTCACCTCAGCTCGCCCGGGTTTACTCGCCAGAGGCGGTTTTAACCGGTTCTGCCGGGGTCTGGTAGACGATGTACGGCTCGGATTTGTTCTCGATGACCGACTCGTCCACGACAACCTTGCTGACGTTTTCCTGCGAGGGCAGCTCGTACATGGTGTCCAGCAGCACCGACTCGACGATGGTGCGCAGGCCACGGGCGCCGGTCTTGCGCTTGAGCGCCTTCTTGGCGATGGCCGACAGCGCATCGGGACGGAACTCCAGCTCCACGCCCTCCATCTCGAACAGCTTCTTGAACTGCTTGGTGATGGCGTTCTTGGGCTCGGTCAGGATCTGGATCAGGGCCGGCTCGTCCAGTTCTTCCAGGGTCGCAACCACCGGCAGGCGGCCAACGAACTCCGGAATCAGGCCGAACTTGATCAGGTCTTCCGGCTCGACTTCGGCCAGCACCTTGCCAATTTCCTGCTTGCGCTCGGCACTCTTCACCTTGGCACCGAAACCAATGCTGCTGGTGGCGGTGGAACGGGCCTGGATCACCTTGTCCAGACCGGCGAACGCGCCGCCGCAGATGAACAGGATGTTCTTGGTGTCCACCTGCAGGAATTCCTGCTGCGGGTGCTTGCGCCCGCCCTGCGGCGGAACGCTGGCCACAGTGCCTTCGATCAGCTTCAGCAGGGCCTGCTGTACGCCTTCGCCGGACACATCGCGGGTGATCGACGGGTTCTCGCTCTTCCGCGAGATCTTGTCGATTTCATCGATGTAGACGATGCCCTGCTGCGCCTTCTCGACGTCGTAGTCGCACTTCTGCAGCAGCTTCTGGATGATGTTTTCCACATCCTCACCCACGTAACCGGCTTCGGTCAGGGTGGTCGCATCGGCCATGGTGAACGGCACGTTGAGCAGGCGCGCCAGCGTTTCGGCCAGCAGCGTCTTGCCCGAACCGGTCGGGCCGACCAGCAGGATGTTGGACTTGGACAGCTCGACGTCGTCGCTCTTGGAACGGCTCTCGATACGCTTGTAGTGGTTGTACACCGCCACCGCCAGCGTGCGCTTGGCGCGGTTCTGGCCAATCACGTACTGGTCGAGCACCTCGAGGATCTCGCGCGGCTTGGGCAGCGAACTGCGCGCCGACTGCGCCTTTTCCTCAAGTTCCTCACGGATGATGTCGTTGCACAGCTCCACGCATTCATCACAGATGAACACGCTCGGGCCTGCGATCAGCTTACGAACTTCGTGCTGACTCTTGCCGCAGAACGAGCAGTACAGAATCTTGCCACTGCTGTCCCCGGTACGACCTTGCCGGTCTTCGCTCATGCTTCGCTTACCCAGTTGCTTCCCCCTCTGAACAGGGGGTTCAAATTCGAGAATAGCACAGGGCCGGAGGGACACCAGTCCGGTTCCGACCCTGCAAATTAGGCCGATTTTCTGGCCGTTCAACCCATCAGGACGCCTGGATGCTCTCTTCCGGACGGCGCTCCAGCACCTGGTCCACCAGGCCGTAAGCCGCAGCTTCGGCCGCGCTCTTGAAGTTGTCACGCTCGGTATCGCGGGCGATGGTCTCCAGGTCCTGGCCGGTGTGCTTGGCCAGCACCTCGTTCAGGCGCGAACGCAGGGTCAGGATTTCACGGGCATGGATGTCAATATCCGTTGCCTGGCCCTGGTAGCCACCCAGCGGCTGATGGATCATCACGCGCGAATTCGGCAGCGCGAAGCGCTTGCCCGGTGCACCAGCAGCCAGCAGCAGCGCGCCCATCGAGGCGGCCTGGCCGATGCAGGTGGTGCTCACGTCCGGCTTGATGTACTGCATGGTGTCGTAGATCGCCATGCCAGCAGTGACCACGCCGCCCGGCGAGTTGATGTAGATGCTGATTTCCTTCTCCGGGTTTTCCGATTCAAGGAACAGCAGCTGCGCGACCACAACGTTCGCCATATGGTCGTCGATTGGACCGACCAGGAAAATCAGGCGCTCTTTGAGCAGGCGCGAATAGATATCGTAGGCGCGCTCGCCGCGGCTGGTCTGTTCGACCACCATCGGAACCATGTTCAGAGCTTTGGTTCGGTTGTCCATTACGTGAGGCACCTATTTTGGGAGGGAACTCCCCGCGCCGTGGCGCGGGGATGAAACACCGCCAGTTTACTGGCGGATGGCTTCCTGGAACGTCAAGGTCTGCTCGGTGTGCTGGGCACGCTCGGCGATCCAGTCGATGACCTGCTCTTCCATCACACGGTTCTGCAGGCCAGCCATAAGCTGGGGATCATTGCGGTACATCTCAATGACCTGCTCCGGCTCTTCGTAGGTCGAAGCGATCAGGCGCATGGTTTCGTTCAGGCGCTTCGGGTCTAGGCGCAGCTCGTTCTTGCGGGCCACTTCACCGACCAGCAGGCCGACCAGCACGCGCTTGGCAGCGGCGTCCTTGAAGCCTTCATGGGCATCGGCCGGCACTTCACCCGGGTTGCCGCCCTGGCGACGGATGGCGTCGATCTGCTGGGCCAGCATCGAGCGGGCTTCGCCCTCGACCAGACGCGGCGGCAGCTCGACCGAGGAATAGGCGGCAATCAACTGCTCACCCACTTCGCGACGCAGACGGTTCATCAGCGCGCCCTTGAGCTCGCGCTCCAGGTTGGAGCGGATGTCGGCGCGGAACTGCTCCACGTCGCCATTCTTCACGCCGAAGCTCTTGATGAAGGCAGTGTCGACTTCCGGCATGTCCTGCTCGGACACCTCGATGACCTTGACGGTGACCTGCACGGTCTTGCCAGCCAGCGCCGGCACCCGCCAGTCAGCCGGGAACTCGACGTCCAGGGTCTTTTCTTCACCCTTGGCCAGGCCGATCAGGCCCTTTTCGATCTGCTCGAACATCATGCCCTGGCCGATGATGATGGTGCCCTTCTCGACACCCTCAGCCGGCAGACGCTCGTCGCCAGCCTGCGACCAGGTTTCCAGGCCGACCAGGTCGCCTTCCTGGGCGCCACGTGCAACCGGCTTCCAGGTGCGGCGCTGGGCGCGCAGGTTTTCGATCATCTGGTCGATGTCGGCGTCGCTGATTTCGGCGCTGTGACGCACGACGGTCAGCTTGGTGACGTCGACGTCGCCGAAATCCGGGATCAGCTCAACGGTGGCAACGAAGTCGAACTCGCCTTCGCCGGCCTTGTCGATGCGCGGGTTACCGGCAATGCGCAGCTCATGCTGGCGCAGGGCCGCATCAAAGGTCTCGCGCAGCAGGCCATCCAGCGCCTCGGCACGCACCTGCGGGCCAAAACGCTGTTCGATCACCTTGGCCGGCACCTTGCCCGGACGGAAACCCTTGATGCGCGCGGTGCGCGCGATTTCGCCCAGACGGCCGCTGATATGCCCCTGCAGACGCTCTTCCGGCAGCGAGAAGCTCAGGCGGCGTTCCAGATTGCCGGTGGATTCGATCGAAGCTTGCATGTTGACTCCTGCCACCGGCGGCAACCGCGCCGGTTCGATGTGATGGATGAAACGGTTGTAGGGCGCGGTTATGCACCGCAGCCCTTTAGTTTGGCCGATATCGCCCGTGGCCGCCAGCGGGCAGACCCATACAGGTTGTCTGAAAAGGCCCGCAGCGGGCAGAGAACACCACTGACTGGTGCGAAAGGGGGGACTCGAACCCCCACGCCTTGCGGCACTGGAACCTAAATCCAGGGCGTCTACCAATTCCGCCACTTTCGCAATACTGACTCAGCGCAGCATTGTTGCAGGAGCGTCAGCAAAGCGGAAGCCAGCTCCGCCTGCGCACCGCTCCAACAACGAGCGCCTCAACAATGACCGGGCGGCATGCCGCCCTGGCTAAGAAAAAAGCCGCCAGATTTCTCCAGCGGCTTTTTGATTTGGTGGGCTGTCAAGGATTCGAACCTTGGACCTATTGATTAAGAGTCAACTGCTCTACCAACTGAGCTAACAGCCCTGAAACTTCGAGGTGAATTCTACACTACAAGCGTGTTTCATGCACCCGCCCAAAACACTGGGCTTACATAAAAAGAGAAAGCCGCTGGATTGCTCCAACGGCTTTCTTAATTTGGTGGGCTGTCAAGGATTCGAACCTTGGACCTATTGATTAAGAGTCAACTGCTCTACCAACTGAGCTAACAGCCCTGAAAATCAGGAGGCGAATAATGCCGCAACCTGATCTTTATTGCAAGCCCGGATTTCACTCCGATGCCGTTGAAACAGTGGGGTGGCTGAGGGGATTCGAACCCCCGACCACCGGAATCACAATCCGGTACTCTAACCGACTGAGCTACAGCCACCACTGAAACCTTACTCACCTACCGCTTGCACCAATTGGTGCGCCCGACAGGAATCGAACCTGTAACCGCCGGCTTAGAAGGCCGGTGCTCTATCCAGTTGAGCTACGGGCGCTCTGACCGGATTGTCGCACTCCAACACGCACTTGGTGAGTTGGATGGTCGGGGTAGAGGGATTCGAACCCCCGACATCCTGCTCCCAAAGCAGGCGCGCTACCAGACTGCGCTATACCCCGGCGGTGAATCTCTTCCCGATACCCCGGAAAGGTCGGCTATTGTGGGAATTTACGCGGTATCTGTCAACGGTAAATTTCAATTAATTTGAATTGGGTATGCTGGCGTCCAAATCCCGCCCACTTCATAGCAACGGAGCATTGCATGCGCAGCGGCAACCCAGCCCTTTCCGACACCACTTTCCTTGACCTTGGCAGCGGCAGCGTGGTGTCACGCGGTGCCGATGCGATGACCATCAATGGCACCGTCAACAAAACCGGCTTCCTACTGCTCTTGGCCGCATTGACTGCCGCGTTCGCATGGAACGGCACCATCAGTGACAACGGCGAGTTGCTACCGGCAGCAAAATTCTACATGTGGGGCGGCCTGATCGTCGGCTTCATCCTGTCGATGGTGACCATCTTCAAGAAGACCTGGGCACCGGTCAGCGCGCCACTGTATGCACTGGCCGAAGGCCTGTTTCTGGGCTCGATCTCGGCTGTCTATGAAGTGCGCTTCAACGGCATCGTGTTCCAGGCGGTACTACTGACCTTCGGCACGTTGTTCGCCCTGCTGTTCGCCTACCGCAGCGGGCTGATCAAGGCCACCGAGAACTTCAAGCTCGGTGTGGTGGCAGCCACCGGCGGCATCGCCCTGGTGTACCTGGCAACGATCGTGCTGGGCTTGTTCAACATCAACATCCCCTACATCCACGGCTCGGGCCTGATCGGCATCGGCTTCAGCCTGTTCGTGGTGGTGATCGCGGCATTGAACCTGGTGCTGGATTTCGACTTCATCGAAAGCGGCGTTGAAGCCGGCGCACCGAAGTACATGGAGTGGTACGGCGCGTTCGGGCTGATGGTGACCCTGGTGTGGCTGTACATCGAGTTCCTGCGATTGCTGTCGAAGCTGCAATCGCGTAACTGAGGCTGTTGCAGGTTGTTTGCGAAGGGCGCCTTTGGCGCCCTTTGTTTTGTAGTGCCGAGCCATGCTCGGCAATGGCATTACCGATAAGGCCTCTGCCGAGCATGGCTCGGCACTACATCCGGATTTGGTCTTGGGAAAGCCCCTGCCGAGCATGGCTCGGCACTACATGCGGATCTGGTCCTGAGAAGGCCTCTGCCGAGCATGGCTCGGCACTACATCCGGATTTGGTCTTGGGAAAGCCTCTGCCGAGCATGGCTCGGCACTACGCAAACAAAAACGGAGCGCTTTCGCGCTCCGTTTTCTGTACCAGCAACTACCGCAGCTGCAATCAGATGCGGCTGGCGATGGCCTGGGCGAAGCCCATGGTGGTGCCGGTGCCACCCAGGTCGCCGGTCAGCGAATCCTTGGCTTCCATCGTGGCAACGATGGCCTTGCGCAGGCGCTCGGCGTTTTCCGGCTGGCCGACGTGGTCCAGCATCTGTGCAGCGCCCAGCAGCAGCGCGACCGGGTTGGCCTTGCCCTGACCAGCGATGTCCGGCGCGGTGCCGTGCACGGCTTCGAAGATGGCCGCGTCAACGCCGATGTTGGCACCCGGGGCCAGGCCCAGGCCGCCGACCAGACCAGCACACAGGTCGGAGATGATGTCGCCGAACAGGTTGGTGGTGACGATGATGTCGAACTGTTCCGGACGCATCACCAGCTGCATGCAGGCGTTGTCGACGATCATTTCCTGGAACTCGATTTCCGGGTACTTGGCGGCGACTTCGCGCGCCACGTCCAGGAACAGGCCCGAGGTCGACTTGATGATGTTGGCCTTGTGCACGGCGGTGACCTTCTTGCGGCCGGTGCTCTTGGCCAGCTCGAAGGCGTAACGCACGATGCGCTCGGAGCCCTTGCGGGTGATGCGGGTGCCGGAGAACGCGGTCTCGCCGTCGGCTGACACTTCCTGGCCTTCGGCCAGGTAGGCACCTTCGGTGTTCTCGCGCACCGTGATCATGTTGATGTTCTCGTAGCGCGACTTGGTGTTCGGGAACGAGATGGCCGGGCGCACGTTGGCATACAGGTCGAACTGGCGACGCAGGGCAACGTTGATCGAGCTGAAACCGCCACCGACCGGCGTGGTCAGTGGGCTCTTCAGGGCGACCTTGTTCTTCTTGATCGATTCCAGGGTGGAAGCCGGGATCAGCTCACCGTGCTTTTCCAGCGCGGCCAGGCCGGCGTCGGCGAACTCATAGCTCAGGCCAGCGCCCAGCTTGTCCAGCACGAACAGGGTGGCGTCCATGATTTCCGGGCCGATGCCATCGCCGCGGATGACGGTGATTGTCTGCGTCATTTCTAGGTATTCCGAACAGGGAGGAGGAATGCGCCATCCGGCTGCCCGGAACCCGGCGCGATTGAAAAGGTTTCAACTGTCAATTATGCCTGATCAGCCGCGCCAGCCCCAACTGGACGAAGGTCTGGGGTTCAGCTGTGCTCGTGCCCGGCCGGTACGGCGGCCGCCCCGCTCTCCAGCTGGTCGAGGAAATCCACCGCCCGCCGCAGGTGCGGGATGACGATGGAACCGCCCACCACCAGGCCCACCGAGAAGGTTTCGAAGAACTCCTCGCGACTGACCCCGGCGTCCTTGCACTGGGCCACGTGGTAGCTGATGCAGTCATCGCAGCGCAGCACCATCGAGGCCACCAGGCCCAGCAGCTCCTTGGTCTTCACGTCCAGCGCGCCGGCCTGGTAGGTCTGGGTGTCGAGCGCGAAAAAGCGCCGCACCACCTGGTTGGGTTCAGCCAGGATGCGCTGGTTCATGCGCTGGCGGAATTCGGTGAATTCGGCCAGGCGGTCCTTTTCGCTGTCGGCGCTCATGCGCCCTGCCCGGCCAACAGCGGCTCCAGCTTGCCTTCGCGGTGCAGCGCGATCATGTCGTCGTAGCCGCCCACATGGACCTCACCGACGAAAATCTGCGGCACGCTGGTGCGCTTGGTCAGCGTCATCATCTTCTCGCGCGCGGCCGGGTCCAGGTCGATCCGGACCTCGGTCCAGGATTGGTTCTTGCTCTTCAGGAAATTCTTGGCCGCTACGCAGTAGGGGCAGACGGCGGTGGAGTAAATGGTGATCTCCGGTGCACCGGCGCTGGATGAGGTTGTCACAACGAAACTCCTGGGTGGAAACATTGTCTATATATGGTACCGGTCGCGCGGATTTTCGATGCCACCGGCAGAACACAGCGGGTTAACCTGTGCTTCACACCCGCGCCCCGCTTCCCCGTCATCCTCCGCCCTGCCACTACCCGGAGTCACCGCTTGCGCAACCTGCTGCTTGCCACCGCCATAACCCTGGCCCTGGCCACCCCGCTGTCCCATGCCGATGAAAGCAAACTGCCCGACATCGGCTCGTCGGCCGGCGAGCTGCTGACCCCGGCACGGCAGGCGGAGTACGGCGGCATGATGCTGCGCGAACTGCGCAACTATGGCTACCTGCTGGACGACCCGCTGGTGAACGACTGGCTCACCACCATGGGCACCCGGCTCGGCTCCAACAGCGCCCAGCCGCAGCAGAAGTACACGTTCTTCATGATGAAGGACCGGCAGATCAATGCGTTTGCCACATTGGGCGGCTACATCGGCATGAACGCCGGCCTGGTACTCACCGCCGAGCGCGAGGACGAAGTGGCCGCAGTGCTGTCGCATGAGATCTCGCACGTCACCCAGCAGCACGTGCTGCGCGGGGTGGAACGTGCACAGCGCGACCAGATCCCGATCCTGCTCGGCATGCTCGCCGCGGTGATCGCCGCGCAGCAGGCCGGCGGCAACTCCTCCGGCGACGCGACCATGGCCGCGATCACCTCGGGCATGGGGCTGATGCAGCAGCGCCAGATCAACTTCACCCGCTCCAACGAATCGGAGGCCGACCGCCTTGGCATCCGCACCCTGGCCCGCAGCGGCTATGACGTGGATGCGATGGCCGGCTTCTTCGAACGCATGTCGGCGGCGATGCGCGGCAACGAAGGCGGCTATTCCACGCCGGACTTCCTGCGCACCCACCCGGTCAACATCACCCGCATCAGCGAGGCCAAGGCGCGCGCCGAGCAGATGAAAAAGGACACCGTCCTGCTGACCACACAGACGCCGACCGGGGTTCTGCAGGAGCGGGTCAATCCATCAGCACCCGACACCAGCAGCAGCCCGTTGAGCGGCGGCAACCCGCTGCTGCCAGCCGGCCTGCAGCTGTCGCTGCCCGACAACAGCCTGCCACGCGGCCCCAGCGGCCTGTTCGACTGGGCCCGCGAGCGCCTGCGCGTGCTCAGCGCACCTACCCCGTCGGAACTGGTACGCGAGTACGAAGGCCTCAAGCGCAGCCAGAAGAACGGGCTCACCGATGCGCAACGCTACGGCGTGGCCATCGCCCGGCTGCGTGACGGTGGCGCCAGCGGCGTTGCCCAGGCCCTGCCCGAACTGCAGCAGTTGCTGCAGGAATACCCGGACAACCTATGGGTCAACCTGGCCGTGGGCGAGGCCGAATCGCGCAGCGGTCGCCACGATGACGCCAACAAGCGTTTCGACGCCCTGCTCAAGCGCCTGCCACAGAGCCGCCCGGTGGCCCTGACCTATGCGCAGGTGCTGAATGAACAAGGTGGCGTCGCCGCCGGCCAGCGCGCGCAGGCCATGCTACGGCCGCTGCTGGCCCGCTCCAGCGACGACCCGGTGTTCCAGGCCACTTTCGCCCGCGCCAGCGAGCTGGCTGGCGACAGCAGCCGCGCCAGCGAGGCCTATGCCGAAGCCGCGTATTTGAATGGCCGGCCGGAGCAGGCGCTGATCCAGTTCCAGGCCCTGCTCAAGCAACCCGGGCTGGACTACGTGAGCCGCGCACGGGTGGATGCCCGCATCGAGTCGATCATGCCGACCGTACTGGAAATGCGCCGGCTCGGCGTGCACGACCCGGAAATGTCACGAAAGTGAACCTGCCTGCGACAAATTGCCGGGTTTACCCTCCATCCATGTCACAAACCCGTCATCAAACCGTAGTCTACTGAGCACATCCCTTATTGATGGGCATTCCGGTAGGCGCCACGTGCAGAAACGTATCCTGATTGTCGATGACGAACCCGCGATCCGTGACATGGTCGCCTTCGCCCTGCGCAAGGGTGAGTACGACCCGGTCCATGCCGGCGACGCACTCGAAGCGCAGACCGCCATTGCCGACCGGGTACCGGACATGATCCTGCTGGATTGGATGCTGCCGGGTACCAGCGGCCTGGAACTTGCCCGCCGCTGGCGCAAGGAAGTCCTCACCCGCGATGTGCCGATCATCATGCTCACCGCGCGCGGCGAAGAGAACGACCGCGTCGGCGGCCTGGAAGCCGGCGTCGACGACTACGTGGTCAAGCCGTTCTCGGCGCGCGAATTGCTGGCACGTATCCGCGCCGTGATGCGCCGCACCCGCGACGATGACGAAGACGGCAGCGTCGGCGTTGGCAACATCCGCATCGATGGTGCCGCCCACCGCGTATTTGCTGGCGATGTGCCGGTGCCGATCGGACCCACCGAATACCGTCTGCTGCACTTCTTCATGACCCATCCGGAGCGCGTCTACACCCGCTCGCAGTTGTTGGACCATGTATGGGGCGGCAGCGTGTATGTGGAGGAGCGCACCATCGACGTGCATATCCGCCGCCTGCGCAAGACCTTGGAACCGTTCGCTGCCGAGAACATGGTGCAGACCGTGCGCGGTGCCGGCTACCGCTTCTCCGCAGCCACCTGAGCCGCTGCGGCCAGCCGGCCGCAACGGATGCTATAACCCGGCGTAAGCCCGACGGATCCACCGCGTACCACCGAGAGTGCAATGCCCCGCCAATTCCGATCTGCCTGGTTGAAGACGCTGGCCACCGTGGCCACGTTGTTGTTGCTGGCATGGGGCCTGGGTGCATTGCTGGGCCATCCGGCCCTGATCGTGGCGATCACCGCGCTGGCGATGCTGACCTGGCACTACTGGCGTCTGCGCCAGCTGCTGCTGCGGCTGACCGCACGCCAGCGCTGGGACAGCCCGCAAGGCGTCGGCGTCTGGAATGAACTGGACCGCCTGCTATCACGCAACCAGCAGGAAATGCGCGCGCGCAAGCGACGCCTGGTCGAGATGCTGCGCAGCTACCGCGCTGCTGCCGCTGCGCTGCCCGATGCGGTGGTGGTCGTGGACCGCAATACCCAACGCGTGCAGTGGTTCAACGAAGCCGCCACCGCCCTGCTCGGCCTGCAGCATCCGGCCGACATGGAAGCCGCGCTGGTGCCACGCCTGCAGCCGCTGCCGCTGGCCCATTGGCTGGCCGGTGGCCGCAACGCCGAACCCATCCTGGATGCCAACTCACCAGTCGATCCAGCGATCCGCCTGCATATGCGCTTGATCCCGTATTCGGATCATCACTGGCTGCTGGTCGCGCGCGATGTGACCAAACTGCTGCATCTGGAACAGGTACGCCGCGACTTCGTCGCCAATGTCTCGCATGAGCTGCGCACGCCGCTGACCGTGGTGCATGGCTACCTGGACATGATGGACCCGGAAGACTTCCCCGATACCGGACCAATGCTGTCGGAGATGCGCAAGCAATCGCAGCGCATGGCGCAGCTGGTCGAAGACCTGCTGACCCTGTCGCGACTGGAATCGCAACAGCAGGCCGAGCTGGAAACGGTGGGCATGACCTCGATGCTGGCCTCGCTACGCCGCGAAGCCGAGGCACACAGCCAGGGCCGCCACACCATTACGGTCGAAGACCAGGCCGGCGTGGATCTGGCCGGCTCCAACAAGGAGCTGCACAGCGCCTTCTCCAATCTACTGACCAACGCCGTGCGCTACACCCCGGCCGGCGGTCGTATCACCCTGACCTTCAGCCGCGAAGGCAATGGTGCGGTGCTGGCTGTCACCGACACCGGCTACGGCATCCCCGCCAATCACCTGCCGCGATTGACCGAACGCTTCTACCGCGTCTCCAGCAGCCGTTCGCGCGAAAGCGGCGGCACCGGGCTGGGCCTGTCCATCGTCAAACACATTCTTGGCCTGCACCAGGCACGCCTGGA
Organism: Stenotrophomonas sp. STEN018; assembly: GCF_056760235.1. Lineage (NCBI taxonomy): Bacteria > Pseudomonadati > Pseudomonadota > Gammaproteobacteria > Lysobacterales > Lysobacteraceae > Stenotrophomonas > Stenotrophomonas sp. STEN018. The sequence goes on along the minus strand of NZ_JBRREK010000029.1, from coordinate 51,889 downwards.
AATCCGCAGCGAAGTTGGCCAGGGCAGCACCTTTGCCTGTCACTTCGACGCCGAGCATGTACGCCCGCGCAATGCATCCCCCTCGCCTTTGTCCATGGAAGACTTTCCGGCATGACTCCTCCCCCCCCGCCCCCCGCCACTCCCGCCGTCAGCACCGATCCCCTGCGTGATCCGTCGCTATACATCAACCGGGAACTGTCACAGCTGGATTTCAATTTCCGCGTGCTGGCCCAGGCGATGGATGAGCAGGTGCCGCTGCTGGAGCGGCTGCGCTTCCTGTGCATCTCCTGCACCAACCTGGATGAGTTCTTCGAAATCCGTGCCGCGGCGGTACGCCACGCACAGGAATTCGGCCTGCCGCCGGCCCCGGACGGGATGAGCCCGCAGGCCATCCTCAACGCCATCCACGACCGCGCCGCCGAGCTGGTGGACCAGCAATACCGCTGCTGGAACCAGGTGCTGCGCCCGGCCTTGGGCGAGGCCGGCGTCGGCATCCTTGCCAACAAGACCTGGACCCCGCGCCAGCGCCGCTGGCTGCGCGCCTACTTCCGCAACGAGATCATGCCGGTGCTGTCGCCGCTCGGCCTGGACCCGTCGCACCCGTTCCCGAAGATCCTCAACAAGTCGCTGAATATCGTGGTCGTGCTGAAGGGCACCGATGCCTTCGGCCGCGCCGGCCATCTGGCGCTGGTGCGTGCACCGCGTTCGCTGCCACGCATCATCCAACTGCCCGAGTCGCTGGGCGGCCCGCAGAACTTCGTATTGCTGTCGGCGGTGTTGTCGGCCTTCGTCGATGAACTGTTCCCGGGCATGGATGTGCAGGGCGCCTACCAGTTCCGTGTCACCCGCAACTCCGAGTTGGTGGTAGACGAGGAAGAAGTGGAGAACCTGGCGCTGGCGCTGCGCGATGAGCTGGTCGACCGCGGCTATCGTCCTGCCGTGCGGCTGGAGATCGCCCACGACTGTCCGAAACCCATCATGCAGACCTTGCTGCAGAATTTCGGCCTGTCCGAAAACGCGGCGTATCGCATCGATGGCCCGGTCAACCTCAACCGTGTGATCCAGGTGTATGACCTGCTGCAGCGCGCGGACCTGAAGTACCCACCGATGACCCCGCGCGTATTCAAGTCGCCCGAGGGCATCTTCGAGACCGCCGCACAGGGTGACGTACTGCTGCATCATCCGTTTGATTCCTTCAGCACCGTGCTGGAGCTGATCCGCGAAGCCGCGGTCGATCCCAATGTGCTGGCGATCAAGCAGACCCTGTACCGCACCGGCAAGGACTCCGGCATTGTCGAAGCGCTGATCCTGGCCGCACGCAACGGCAAGGACGTCACCGTCGTGGTCGAGCTGCGTGCGCGCTTCGACGAGGAAGCCAACCTTGGCCTGGCCGATCGTCTGCAGGATGCCGGCGTGCAGGTCGTCTACGGCGTGGTCGGTTTCAAGACCCACGCCAAGATGCTGCTGATCGTGCGCCGCGAGGGCCGCAAGCTGCGCCGCTACGTGCATCTGGGCACCGGCAACTACCACAGCGGCACCGCCCGCGCGTATACCGACCTGAGCCTGATCACCGCCGATGCCGACATCGGCAACGATGTGCACCTGCTGTTCCAGCAGCTGTCCGGGCTTGCGCCGAAGATGAAGCTCAAGTGCCTGCTGCAATCGCCGTTCACCCTGCATGCCGGCCTGATCAAGCGCATCGAGCGCGAGACCAAGCTTGCCCTGGACGGCAAGCCGGCGCGCATCATCGCCAAGATGAACGCGCTCAACGAGGCGCAGGTGATCCGCGCCCTGTACGCCGCCTCGCAGGCCGGCGTACAGATCGACCTGATCGTGCGTGGTGCCTGCACCCTGCGCCCGGGCGTGGAGGGCGTGTCGGACAACATCCGCGTGCGTTCGATCGTCGGCCGCTTCCTCGAACACAGCCGGGTCTACTGGTTCGGCAACAACGGCGCGCCCGAGTTGTACTGCGCCAGCGCCGATTGGCTGGAGCGCAACCTGCTGCGCCGGGTGGAAACCTGCTTCCCGATCCTGGACACCGACCTGGCCCGGCGCATCTACCGCGAAGTGCTGCAGAACTACCTGGATGACAATCTCAATGCCTGGGATCTGCAGGAAGACGGCCGCTACATCAAGAGCACACCCGCGCCCGGCCAGCCGCCGCATTCAGCGCAGCAGGCCTTGATGGAGGGTCTGTAGGAGCGAAGATTACCGGGGCAAGGTGACGCCGAACCCCGGGCTTCGGCTACCATTCCGCCATGCCCCAGTCCTCCCTGACCCCACCGCCCCTGCAGGACGGCGACCTGCTGGCCGCCATCGATCTGGGCTCCAACAGTTTCCACATGGTCATCGCGCGCTACCTGCTCGGGCAGCTGCGGGTGGTGGATCGCCTGCGCGAAACCGTACGCATGGCCGACGGCCTGGATGGCAAGGGCGGCCTCTCGCCTGAAGCCCGCCAGCGCGCGCTGGAATGCCTGGCCCGCTTCGGCCAGCGCATCCGCAATATTCCGCCGTACCGCGTGCGTGCACTGGCCACCAATACCGTGCGCCAGCTGCGCTCGCCGCTGTCGTTCCTGATGCCAGCCGAAACCGCGCTCGGGCATGCCATCGAAGTGGTCAGCGGCCGCGAAGAAGCGCGTCTGATCTATCTCGGTGTCGCCCATGCGCAGCCGCCCAAACCCGACCAGCACCGGCTGGTGATCGACATCGGCGGCGGCTCCACCGAATTCATCATCGGCCGCGGCATGCAGACGCTGGAACGCGAAAGCCTGCAGGCCGGCTGTATTGCCAGTACCCGGCGTTTCTTCCCCGGCGGCAAGCTGAGCAAGAAGCGCTGGAAGGATGCGCTGACCGAGATCGGCGCCGAATTCCAGCCCTTCGCCAACAAGTACAAGGCATTGGGCTGGCAGGAAGCGCTGGGCTCGTCCGGCACCCACAAGGCGATCAGCGAGATCTGCGCGGCGATGAAGCTGAGCAAGGGCGCGATCACCGCCGAGGCATTGCCGCAACTGCGCGAAGAGCTGCTGCGCGCCAAGAACATCAACGAGATTGTGCTACCAACGTTGTCCAACGAGCGCCGCCCGATCATCGCCGGTGGCGTACTGGTGCTGGAAGCCGCGTTCCAGGCCTTGGGCCTGCAGAAGCTGCTGGTCAGCAAGGCAGCGATGCGCGAAGGCATCCTCTACGACATCATGGGCCGCGCCAACGACAACGATCCGCGCGACGAATCGGTGGCCGCGCTGACCCAGCGCTACGCCATCGACGAAGCCCAGGCGCGGCGCGTGGAAGCCACTGCACAGCGGTTGTTCGAGCAGGTCTCCGACGCATGGAAACTGGATGTCGATGATGCGCGCATGCTGGGGTGGGCCGCACGCCTGCACGAACTGGGTTTGATGATCGCGCACAGCGGTTATCACACCCACGGCAGCTACGTGATCGAGCATTCGGATATCGCTGGTTTCTCGCGTCAGGAGCAGCAGATGCTGGCCGCGCTTATCCGCACCCATCGTCGCGGCATTCCCAAGAGCGCGTTCGAGGCCCTGCCGGAGCGCCTGTTGCTGCCGGCCAAACGCACGGCGGCAATACTGCGACTGGCGGTACTGCTGCACCGCGCGCACGAATCCGATCCGATCCCGACACTGGAGTTGTCAGTAGACGGCAACACCTTGTCGCTGATCCTGGCCAAGGACTTCATCGACGCCCGCCCGCTGCTGCGCGCGGACCTGGTGGGTGAGGCCGAAGGCATGACCGGGCTGGGGATCAGCTTCCGGCCATTTGTGGCCTAAACAGCAGCATCCAAAGACAGCCGCGCAGACTAGTCTCTGCGGCAAATCGCCAGCAATTTTTCAGATAAATCTCAATAACGTAACGCCTCTCTCAGGTTTCCAACCGGCTAATCTCCTAAGACCACGTTTACATCTGGTGGTTTCTGGGAAAGGCCTAGGCTGCGCATCGCAGCAGCTCTTTCCTTTTGAACTTTGTCAGCCCCAAAAGAGAGAGAGAACTGCAACGAGCGTGGCGCGGTGACATTCCACGATGTGCAGGTGCGCTACAAGCTGCCGTGGGACGCCACCGTTTCGGTCGGTGCCAACAACGTGTTCGAAAAGTACGGTCCGGTGATGTACAGCAAGCCGAACTCGGCCTTCTCGTATTACGGCGGCTACGACATTGGTCGTCTCGTGTACATGAAGTACCAGCAGCGTTTCTGATCCCTGCATCGCAGGTAAACAGCAACAGGAACCACGGCCCTTCGGGGCCGTGGTTTTTTCCGTTGTCCCGGTAACAAAGTCGTCAGCTGGAAGTAACAATCGCTTCATTGGCCGCGCGCATCCTCGCCTAAAACCGGGAGCCAGCCATGCGCTTTGCGATCGTCACCGAGACCTATCCGCCGGAGATCAATGGCGTTGCCTTGACCGTGCAAGGACTGGAACATGGCCTGCGCAACCGCGGCCATGACGTCGATGTAGTCCGCCCGCGCCAGCAACAGGACAGCACCGGCGCCGCCCACGAAGTACTGGTGCGTGGCGCCGGCCTGCCGCGCTACCCAGGCCTGCGCTTCGGCCTGCCGGCACCTTTGCGGCTGGCCCGGCAATGGCAGCAACAACGCCCGGATGCGATCTACGTGGCCACGGAAGGCCCGCTGGGCTGGTCGGCAATGCGTACCGCGCGGCGGCTGGGTATCCCGGTTGCCTCGGGTCTGCACACGCGTTTTGATGAGTATCTGCCCGACTATGGCGCTGCCTGGTTGCAAGGCACCGCACTGCGCTGGATGCGCCGCTTCCACAATCAAGCAGAAGCCACCTTGGTCCCCACCCGCGAGTTGCAGCAGTTTCTGCTGGACAATGGATTTTCCCGCGCGCGCCTACTCGCGCGCGCGGTAGATGGCAGTCAGTTCGATCCGAACAAACGCGATGCCGCCCTGCGTGCTGACTGGGGCATCGAAGGCGAAGGCTTCGCGGTGGTCTATGTAGGTCGCATCGCGGCGGAAAAAAACCTGGGCCTTGCGATCAAGGCATTCCGCCGCATCCAGCAGCAACGGCCGAAAGCACGCTTTGTCTGGGTCGGAGATGGCCCGATGCGCGAGAAGCTGGCCGAGCAGAACCCGGACTTCATCTTCTGCGGCGTGCAGCGCGGCGAAGCGCTGGCCAGGCACTTCGCCAGCGGTGATCTGTTCCTGTTTGCCAGCCGCAGCGAAACCTTTGGCAACGTCACCCTGGAAGCCATGGCCAGCGGTGTTGCGACGGTAGCCTTCAACTACGGCGCCGCCCGCGAACATCTGCAGAGTGGACACAGCGGCGTTGCCGTGGACAACGATGAGAACTTCATCGCCGCCGCCGTGCAGTTGGCCAACGATGACGAGATGCGCACCACCCTCGGTGCAAACGCCAGCCGCGCGATGCAGCGCCTGCATCCGGAACAGGTGGTCGCCGAATTTGAAGCGCTGCTCAGCGAACTGGCCTCCCGGAGACGCTGCCATGCCATTGCTGCCGCCTGAAGGAATCGCCGCGCGCGAGGCACGCTGGTGCCGTCGCGCAAACCGTTACGGCCGCCGCCGCGGCATCCGGCGCGTGTTCTCGGTGCTGAGCCGCCTCGGCGATGGCGTGTTCTGGTACATGTTGATGGGCGCGCTGGTACTGGCCGATGGCCTGGATGGCCTGCAGGCCTCCGCGCATATGGCCGCCACTGGGGTGCTGGCGCTGACCCTGTACAAGTTGCTCAAACGCTGGACCCGGCGTCCACGGCCGTTTGCCGCCGACCTGCGCATCCGTGCCTGGGTGGCGCCGCTGGATGAATACAGCTTTCCCTCCGGCCACACCCTGCACGCGGTGTCCTTCACCGTGGTGGCGCTGGCCTATTACCCTTGGTTGGCCCCGCTGTTGCTGCCCTTCACCATCGGCGTAGCGCTGTCGCGGGTGGTGCTGGGCCTGCATTACCCCAGCGATGTGTTGGCCGCCACCGCCATCGGTGTGCTGCTGGGCGCGGGCTCGCTGCAGTTGCTGCCGCTGCTCGCTGGCTGATCAGGCTCTACAATGCGGGCATGACAACGCTGTTCATCTCCGACCTGCATCTGGACCCCAGCCGTCCAGCCATCACCGAACTGTTCCTCGATTTCCTGCGCGGTGAAGCGCGGCAGGCCGAGGCGCTGTACATTCTGGGCGATCTGTTCGAAGCCTGGATCGGCGACGACACGCCGTCCAGCGCCGCCGACGCGGTCGCCCTTGCACTGCGCGAAGTCAGCGATGCCGGCGTGCCGGTGTACTTCATCCGTGGCAACCGCGACTTCCTGCTCGGCAACGACTACGCCGCCCGCGCCGGCATGCGCATCCTGCCGGATCCGTCGGTGATCCAGCTCTACGGCAAGCCAGTACTGCTACAGCACGGTGATCTGCTGTGCACCGATGATGTTGCCTATCAGGCCTTCCGCGCACAGACCCGCAATCCGGCCTTCATTGCCCAGTTCCTGTCGCAGTCACTGGAAGCACGCGTCGCCTTCGCACAGAAGGCCCGCGCCGCCAGCCAGGCACATCAATCGGAAATGAAGCAGGACGACAAGGCGACGTTTGAAACCGTCACCGACGTAGCGCCTGCCGAGGTGGTTGCCACCTTCCAGCGTTACGGCGTGAGCACGATGATCCACGGCCACACCCATCGCCCGGCGATCCACACCGTGAATGCAGGGGAGCACAGCTTCACCCGCATCGTGTTGGGTGACTGGTATGAGCAGGGTTCGGTGCTGCGTGTGGATGCGGATGGCTATCGGCTGGAAGCGTTGAGCTGACCGCAGTTGTGGGAGCGGCGTCAGCCGCGAAGCTGGTACAAAAAGAACCGCCAGATATGGCTGCAGTTGCAGACCTGTTTGGCGGTTTTTGCATTTGTGGCTTCGCGGCTCACGCCGCTCCTACAAGGCTCGACCATATGTTTTACGGGATCGGTGTGAGCCGCGAAGCTGACATAAAAAAACCGCCAGATGTGGCTGCAATCGCAACCCTGTCTGGCGGTTCTTGCTTTCATGGCTTCGCGGCTCACGCTGCTCCCACAAATTTGAAGGTCGGAGCAGAAGCTTGGATCAGGGAGCTTCCACCGGTACCGACGGGTCGCGCGCGCAACCCTTGAAGGTGTCCTTGCCCAGCACGAATTCGGCGGTGAACGGGTGTTTCAGGTCTGACATGCCGTCCGAGCACTCGGCGCGCTGCAAACTCAGCCGGAATGCATCCTTGCCCTCGCCGCCCTGCACTACCAGCAAGCCGTCCTGCAGCGTGCGGCTGCCTTCGAAATGCTGCGGGCTGGCCTGGGTTTCCGGGGTGCTGTAGTCGAGCTTGGCACCGTCCACGCGCACACCCCAGAACGGCTCGGTGCCCGAGGCCTGCACGATGACCGGGAACTCATCCTTGGCGCCGGCTTCAGCCGCGGCGGCAGGTGCAACCGGTGCAGGTGCAGCGGCACCGGCATCAGTAGCGGGCTTGGGCCCGTTGCATGCCGAGAGCGCCAACACCATCGCGGCCACGGTAAAAATCTGCTTCATCGTTCTCTCCTTGATTACGTGGTTGCCGATCGAAAAAACGCTGATGTGCGGCTCAGCCAGATAGATGATGAGCCTGCCATTGCGTCACCTCGAGGCAGGCGCAGGGCACAACAGTGCGCCACGTGCCGGACCTGATGGTGGAACGCAGGCAAGCCGGCAGTCAATCAGACACGGCCCGAATTGCGGCCATCGTTCATCCGTTGCGGCACTCAAGATCGGCGGGAACGCTCGCCATCGGCATGATTGAAGGCACGTTGCCGCGTGCAGGCCTCAACCGGCCTGCTCAACCAGATAGACCAGTTCTTCTTCATCGAAACCTGCCAACAACCGCGCTTCCAGATTGAACGGCCCGCGCAGGTAGCCGCCAGCGTATTCGCCCAGCAGCTCTTTGAAACGTTTGCGCGGCTCGACACCCACGCGCGCGCAATACCAGTGGTACCAGCGCGTGCCAGCAGCTACGTGGGCCACCTCTTCACGCAGGATCACTTCCAGCACGTCGGCGGTCGTGGCATCACCCAGCGAGCGCAGCTTGCTGATCATCGCCGGCGTCACATCCAGCCCGCGCGCTTCCAGCACGCGCGGCACCAAGGCCATACGCGCCAGACCATCGTGCGCGGTTTTCTCGCACATTTCCCACAAGCCGTTGTGCGCGGGGAAATCTGCATAGTCGTGGCCATGAGCCAGTAGACGATCACGCAACAGTACGAAGTGGCGCGACTCATCATCGGCGCAGCTGACCCAATCAGCATAGAAGCTGCCCGGCAGGCCACGGAAGCGATAGACCGCGTCCCAGGCCAGGTCGATGGCATTGAGCTCGATATGGGCGATGGCGTGGATGAAGGCGGCACGTCCATCCACTGATCCCAGGCCACGGCGCGGCAGATCGCGCGGATGCACCAGCACCAGTTGCGGCGGGCGGCCTGGCGCGCGGATTGATTCAGGTTCTGGCGCTTCTGCCGGCAGCTTCAATGTACCAGCGCGGTAGCGCGCGGCGTAGTGCTGGGTGAGCGCGACCTTCTCAAGCGGATCGGCGGCGGCCATACAGATGCAGGCGGCGTCGAGCAGGGAGAAGTCTGCTGCTTCGGGCGGTGGCAGGAAGATTGTGCCTGCAGCTGCGGTCTGTGCTTGTTGCGGGTTCATGGGTGCTCACGGATTGCCGCTTCGTTCTGCCCTCACCCCAACCCCTCTCCCGCATGCGGGAGAGGGGCTTTGAGCGCGCCCCTTCGGGGGTAGATCACGCGCGGCGCTGGGTCTTGGCTTCGTCCGAACGCAGCTGTTGGATGCGCTCGAAGTAACCCGGCTCAATGCCGGTGACGTATTCGCCATTGAAGCAGGACGAATCGAATTCCTTCAGCTCCGGGTTGCCTTCGCGCACTGCAACTTCCAGATCTTCCAGATCCTGGTAGACCAGCCAATCGCAGCCCAGGTGCTTTTCGATTTCCTCGACACTGCGGTTGTGCGCGACCAGTTCTTCGGCCGCCGGCATGTCGATGCCGTAGATGTTCGGGTAACGCACCGGCGGCGCGGCGCTGGCCAGATAGACCTTGCGCGCACCGGCATCACGCGCCATCTGCACGATCTGCTGGCTGGTGGTGCCACGCACGATCGAGTCATCGACCAGCAGCACCACGCGGTTGCGGAATTCCAGATGGATGGGATTGAGCTTGCGACGCACGGACTTCACCCGCTCACCCTGGCCCGGCATGATGAAGGTGCGGCCGACGTAGCGGTTTTTGACGAAGCCTTCGCGGTACTTCACGCCGAGCACGTTGGACATTTCCAGCGCGGCATCGCGCGAGGTGTCCGGGATCGGAATGATGGTGTCGATGTCATGGTCCGGACGCAGGCGCAGGATCTTCTCGCCCAGCTTCTGGCCCATGCGCATGCGCGCCTTGTGCACCGAGACGTTGTCCATCATCGAATCCGGGCGTGCGAAGTACACGTACTCGAAGATGCACGGGGTCGGCTGGGTGCTGGTGGCGCAGACTTCGGTGAACAGTTCGCCGCGCTCGGTGATGACCACCGCTTCGCCCGGTGCGACATCGCGCATGCGCTCGAAGCCGAGCACGTCCAGCGCCACCGATTCGGAAGCCACCGCATACTCGATGCCTTCGGCATGCATGCGCTTGCCCAGCACCAGCGGACGGATGCCGTGCGGGTCGCGGAAGGCAACCAGGCCCAGGCCCAGCACCACACTGACCACCGCATAGCCGCCCTTGCAGCGACGGTGCACACCGGCCACGGCGCGGATCGCCGCTTCCGGGGTCAGCATGCGCTGTGCGTCCAGCTCATACGCGAATACGTTCAACAGCACTTCGCTGTCCGAATCGGTATTGATGTTGCGGCGGTCTGCCTCGAATACCTGGCGACGCAGCGCCTCGGTATTGATCAGGTTGCCGTTGTGCGCCAGCGCGATGCCATAAGGCGAGTTGACGTAGAACGGCTGCGCCTCGTCGGTGCCTTCCGAGCCTGCGGTCGGGTAGCGCACATGGGCGATGCCGATGCGACCCTGCAGCAATTCCATGCGGCGCTCGTCGAATACATCACGGACCAGGCCGTTGGCCTTTTCCACGCGTAGGCGAGTGCCGTCAGCGGTAGCGATACCGGCCGCATCCTGGCCACGGTGTTGGAGGACGGTCAGGCCGTCATAAAGCTGCCCGGCGACGTTTTGGTTGCCGACGATTCCGACGATGCCACACATGTTGCGCGATCTCCGCTGGGCGATGCCCGTTAACGTGAAGGTGGCCGTGCCTGGCCCTGAGGCTCAACCCGTATCGGCTTGAGTTGACCCGGGCGCACCTGCGCCGGATCGATGTTGGAGGGCAACGCCCCCGCCGGGTCAGCTCGGCTTTCCTCTGCGCTGCGCTGGCGGGGATCAAAACGCGTCCCTGCCAACGGCACCGGTAGCAAGCCACTGCCCGCATCTGCTTCGTTCGGTCCGCCATTATCGCCTGCCAACACCGACTTACCCAAGTCCATCAGCGCCATTGCCGGCGATTCAGGTGGCTGCGGCAGCTTTTCGCGTGCCCAGTCAGCCATCGGCTGCAGCCAAGGCACCACGCTGGACTGACGCCAGCCCGGTTCCTCATCCATCGAGGTGAAGCCCAGCAGCAGTACCGCCAACACCGCCAGCAGCACCCCGCGCACCGCGCCCAAGGCCAGACCGAGCAGCCGATCCGGCCATTTCAGCAGTACCGTGGCATCGACCACGCCGCGCAGCAGGCGCCCGACCAGCGTCGCTGCCAGCAGCACACCGATGAATACCAGCAGATAGCCGCCGGCATAGTCGCCAGCGCTGGGCTGGCCTTGATCGGCCAGCAGCAAGGCAGCGCGCGCGCCGTAGTAAAAGGCGGCCGCGCCTGCCAACAGCCAGTTCACTACGCCCAGCACGGTCGCCAGCAGCCCGCGCATCAGCCCGAACAGGGCCGACACGCCGATCAGCGCCAACAACACCAGATCAATCACCGCGCGCCCCGCAGGTGCAGCACAGGATTGCGCGACTGATCAGAGGTACGCAGTGCGGCATCAAGGATGCGGGCGGACCATGCCGGCGATGCCGACCTTGGCCGCGACCTGCGCCTTGAGCTGTTCAGCCTGTTCACGGCTGGCCACCGGCCCGATGCGGACACGGTTGAGCACGCCGTTATCGGTACGCACCTGCTCGACAAAGGCACTGAAGCCGGCGGCACGTGCGCGGTCACGCAATGCATTGGCATCGGCGGCCTGGCCAAAGGCACCCAGCTGCACGGCAAAACCTACACCGCTGGCAGCTGGCGCGGCCGGGGTGGTGACTGCCGGCTTGGCCGGGGTTGCCGCGACCGGCTTGGCCGGTTCAGGCTTCGGTGCTTCCGGCTTGGCGGCCGGCTTGGGTTCGGGCTTGGGCGCCGCCACGACCGGCTTGGCCGGCTCCGGCGGCAAGGCCTCGGTGCGGACCGGCGCGGTGTTTGCTGCAGCGGTAGCGGTGCTGCTGGCAGCCGGCGTGGCGGTAGCGGTCGGTGCCGGGACTGCATTTTCGGCAGTGGCGTTGAGCACCACCACCTGCGCATTCACGTCGTTACGGACCTTGCCCGCTTCCAGCCGCACCAGTTCAGCCTGGGCACGATCGGCATACGGACCGATGCGCACGCGCCAAGCCGGGCGGCCATTGATGGTGTCGGCCTGGCGGAAGCCCGGCAGATTGGATTTCTTCAGGTGCGCGATCACCGCGTCGGCATCGACCTCGCTGCCATAGGCACCAAAATTGACCGCGTAGTTGCCGGCGGCAGTCGACGGCGGCAGGCCATTGGCCGGCTGCTCGACAGCGGCAGCCACGCCGGTTTCCGGCTGTGCAGCGGGCATGCCCAAGGCGCCACCCGCAGGTGCGCCCGGCGCAACCAGCGGCAGCTCGCGGGTTTCAAACTGGCCTTCGGCCGGCGCCACAGGCGCGCTCAACGGCACGTCCTGTACACCACTGTCCGGCGCAGGCCCTTTGACCAGCATCGGCAGGAAGATCACGGCAAGCGCCACCAGAACGATGGCACCAATCAGTCGCTGTTTCAGAGGAGTTTCCACAATTGGCGTATGCGCGGCGCGGCGGAGTGCCCCGGTGATTATATGCGGGGCACGCGCAGCAGCGTCTTAGTCAGCTGAACGGAGTAGTGGCAGTGCTTCGGCCACTGTATGGAAGGAACCAAACACCAGCACCCGGTCGCCTTGCTGGGCCTGGCCCAATGCGGCGTCCAGTGCTTCGGCGACGCCTTCGGACAAGCGGGCCCCGGCGGCAGCGGTCTGCGCCAGCCGCTCACGCAGCTGCGCGGCGGTTTGCCCACGTGCACCTTCCAGCCCGGCCAGGAACCAGCCATCGACCTGGGCCTGCAGGGCTACGACCACACCCGCAGCGTCCTTGTCGGCCAGCGCGGCATAGACTGCGAACGTGCGGCCCTGCACTGGCTCGGCCTTCAATGCTGCAGCCAAAGCGCCAGCGGCCTGCGGGTTGTGGCCCACATCCAGCAGCACTTCAATGCCGTCTCGCTCAAAACGCTGCAGGCGCCCGACTACCTGCGCGTCAGCTACGCCCTGCGCCCACGCAGCGCGCGGCACAGGCTTGTCCAAGGCGCGCAACGCAGCCACCGCGGTAGCGGCGTTGTTGCGCTGGATCGGCGCCCACAAAGCGGGCTGCGGCAGTTCCAGACGGAACGACACATCACGCCAACGCCACAGTTCGGCATCGATATCCTCGGCAAAGAAATCGCTGCCGAAGCGAATTGCATTGGCACCAAGCACATAGGCGCGGCGCAACACGCTGGACGGCGGATCGACCTCGCCAAGAATCAGCGGCTTCCAGCCGCGGATGATGCCGGCCTTCTCTTCGCCGATGACTTCGCGGTCATTGCCCAGCCAATCGGCGTGGTCGATATCGACAGTGGTGATCACCGCCACATCTGCGTCGATGATGTTGACCGCGTCCAGACGCCCGCCGAGGCCGACTTCCAGCACCGCCAGATCCAATCCGGCCTGCTGGAACAGCCACAGCGCGCACAAGGTGCCGTATTCGAAATAGGTCAGCGCGGTGTCGCCACGGGCGTCTTCGACCGCGTTGAAGCCGGCTACCAGGCTGGCGTCATCCACGTCCTTGCCGTCGATACGCACGCGCTCGTTGTAGCGCAGCAGGTGCGGCGAGGTGTAGGCACCCACCTTCCACTCTGCGGCACGGGCGATGGACTCGATGAAAGCGACGGTCGAACCCTTGCCATTGGTGCCGCCAACCACGATGCAATGCTCGGCCGGCCGCCCCAACTGCAGGCGCTGGGCGACTTCGCGCACGCGCTCCAAGCCCATTGCGATGGCTTGTGGGTGCTGCTGTTCGATATGGGCGAGCCACTGTTCAAGCGTGGCGGGACGAGCGGAGGACATGCGTAAAGATTCTCTGGATCATGGGCCGGCACTGAAAGCCGGCTGCGCGTTGCGCGCGGGAATGGTGCCCATGATACAGCGGCAGCCGCACCCGGCCGCCAAGCTTCCCGGCATGTCAGGCTGGGACTGTGTGTAGTGCCGAGCCATGCTCGGCAGGAGCTTCCCCTGCAAGCCATCGGCCCCCAGCCAATTTGTGGGAGCGGCGTAAGCCGCGAAGCCACTGCAAAATCAGAAGCGGTAAAGCCAACCCCGCCCCAGCCCTCCCCTTCGCTATGCGAAAGGGAGGGAGCAACCGCGGCAAAAGGCGGCGGCGTAGTGCCGAGCCATGCTCGGCAGGGGCTTCACCGGTAGAGCCTCAGCCGAGCATGGCTTGGCACTACCAAAAGCGGATTACCTCGTCCGATTACAGCGCGCGGTGCTTGGCTTCACCAAAGAACGGGGTGTGGTGGGCACAGTCGTTCAGGCGCACCACTTCCAGGTGCTCGACGTCTGGGCCTTCCAGCAGGTTCAGCGTGGTCGGGGCCTGGCGGAAGCTCCACAGCTTGGAAATCGGCAGACCGAGGATCTTGCACAGAATGACGCGGTTGACCGCGTCATGCGCGACCACCAGCAAGGTATCGTCTTCACCCAGCCCTTCGGCGGCGGCGGTCAGACCACGCCAGCTGCGGTCCAGCACTTGGCGCAGTGATTCGCCGCCGGGCATCAGCACGGTGTCGGGTTCCTCGCGCCAGGCGCGCAGGCGTGCCGGGTCTTTTTCGTCGATCTCGCTGGCGAGCAGGCCTTCCCACTCGCCATGGGCGATCTCCTGCAGATCCGGCTCGGTCAGCAACATGGCTTCGCGCGCACTGCCCAATGCAGCCTTGGCGGTAGCCTGCGCACGGCTCAGCGGCGAGGCCACGGCGCGGGTGATCTGCACATCAGCCAACCGCTCACCCAAGGCTTTTGCCTGGGCCTCACCCACCGGCGAGAGAGGAATGTCGATCTGGCCCTGATAGCGGCCTTCGGCGTTCCACGGCGTTTCGCCGTGACGGGCAAGCAGGATGCGCATGCAGCTGTTTCCATTGTGGTGGGAGTCCCCGCCAGCTGTCCGCGGCGGGAGGGGCATCATAGCCCGGCCGTGCGCCGATACCGCCCACGGTTACCTTCGATACGGATCCAGCGCCGGCAACTGAACCAACTGTGCCCGCAATTTGCCGCAGCTGCCTGACCTAACCGCAGCAGTAACGGGCAACAGCACTGACGGCACGGTTGTGTGCCGGGCACAGGCGTTACCATGCCGGTTCCCTATCGGTGGCACGGCGTGACTTCCGCACGAGGGCAGCAACCTCAAGGCCCCAGAACGCGGCATGACCAGCACTCCCAGTTCTCCCAAGCAGTTCAAATTCAAGCTCTGGCATGAACGCCGCGACCGCTGGGCCGCGGTGCTGATAACGGCCGTGCTACATGTGCTGATGCTGTTGCTGCTGATGTACTCCAACCCACCAGTGGTTTCCTCGCCGCAGGGCTCATCGGGCGGCGGCCGGACCAAGGTCGATTTCGTCGGCGAGGCACCGCCGTCCACGCAGCCAAGCAAGGTGCCGCCGCAGGACAAACCCGACAAGACCACGCGCTCCAAGCCCAAGCCAACCACGCATAGACGCAGCGAGGACCGCAAGCCAGTGCCGGAGGCGCGCTACATCGAGCCGCCGAGCGAGCCGGAGCAGGAAGAAACCAAGACCCAGGACCAGGCCCAGACTCCAGCCGCACCCGCAGCTGCAGCCAGCCCGTCGGAAACCGTGCCGCGGCGTCCGCAGACCTGGACCGGGCGCCCGCCCGGTTCGCTGGACAGGACCACCGCGCAGGACGATTACGGTCGCTCGGCTGGCCAAGGCAATGACAGCGGCAAACGCGTCGACCGCAGCGCCGGAGCACCGGCCATGGAAGTCGGCGGCTACCAGATCGTCTACGACCTGCTCAGCGAGGAAAAGCTGCGCGCATGGATGGACAGTGCCAAGGAAGTGGATGGCAAGAAGGAACTGTCGATCCCGCTGCCCGGCACCACCTACCTGATGGTCTGCCCGGCCGAGGTTGCGCTGCGTCGTGGCTCCAGCAAATGCCGCATGCTTCAGGCCGGCTCGCCCGAGCTGCAGGACATCGGCGATGCCCGCCAGTTCGTCATCGTGATGTATGTCTACCGCTACGGCGAACTGCTGTGGCGAGGGCCCGGCCCGTACCGCTGAGCTGATGCGTGGTGGGGGGGGGGGGCGCGGGGGCCCGCGGCCCGGGCGCCGCCCCCCAGCCCGCCGGCGGGCGCGCGCAAGCGGGACCGAGGGCGGGGGGGGGGGGGGGGGCCCCGCCCGGCCGCGGGGGGTGGTGGGGGGCCCCCCCCCCCGGCCCCCCCCTCCCCCCCCGGCCCCCCCCCCCCCGCCCCCGCCCCCCCCACTACAGTCGCGAAGGCATGGCTGAGTCGGCGGCGAAGAGCCAACCCCTCCCCAGCCCTCCCCTTCGCTACGCGAAAGGGAGGGAGCAAAAACAAAAGCCCGGACGGTTTCCCGTCCGGGCTTCTATTTGAACCACGCAACTCGAGCTTACTTCGAGGCGGCGTCCATTTCCTTCAGCAGCTGCGGCGCTGGTGCCACTTCCTGCATGATCCAGCGCATGTAACGCTCGTCCACCGAGATCATGCGGGTCATAACCGGGTCGAACACCCAGTTGCTGGCGACCGATTCCCAGATGCCGTCGAACGCCAGACCAACCAGGCGACCGTGTGCATCCAGCACCGGCGAGCCGGAATTGCCGCCGGTGATGTCCAGGTCGGACAGGAAGTTCACCGGCACGCTGCCGATACGCTTGTCTTCAAAGCCGCCATAGCGCTTGGCCTTGACCGCATCGATCAGCGCCTGCGGCGAGTCGAACGGGTCCTTTCCGGTTTCCTTGGCGACGATGCCTTCCAGGTCGGTGAAGGCCGGCTGCACCTTGCCGTCCAGGCCGGTGTAACCCTTCACGTTGCCGAAGGTGATGCGCAGCGACAGGTTGGCGTCCGGGTAAACGAACTCACCCTTGGTCTTCTTGTAGTCAGCAATGGCCTGCAGGAACAGCGGGCGTGCGACCAGCTCTTCGCCCGTGCGCAGCTTGCGCTGGTGCTCCAGTTCCAGCAGCGCCGGCATCACTGCCACCGCGTACTGGATGGCCGGATCCTTGCTGGCTTCGAATGCAGCCTTGTCGGCGCCGAACCACTTCAGGCGCTCGTCCAGGCTGCCCAGCTTGGAGCCGTCCAGACGCGCGACGGTTGCATCAACCGCCTTGGCATCAACGCCGCCAATCCACTTGTCGAAGGCCGACAGGTGCTGGCCCGCCGGCAGCTGCACGTACTGCTGCAGCCAGTACTGCTGGAACTGACGATCCATGGCCGGCACGTAGCGGCGGTCCATCTGCTTCAGGCCGCCTTCGATGGTCGGCAGATCGCGTTCCTGGTAACCCTCTTCGCGCTGCGCGTCCGGCTTGGCCTTCTCGATCGCCAGGCGGTACAGGCGCACGGCGGTGCCGAGGGTGCCGGTGCGGTTGAGCATTGCCAGGTTCAGGTCACGCGCCTGATTGGCACGCGACTGCTGGCCCAGCGTCTGCAGCTGTGCGAACGCATCCAGCGCCGGCTTGCCGGCAGCGCCCTGGCCACGCAGCCATTCCAGCACCGCGGTTTCTGCGGCCTGCTTCTGGCCCAGCACGTTGTTGCGCTTGAAGCCGTCCAGCTGACCGTCGTAGTTCTTGCTGGTGTTGTTCCAGCTGGCCATGTTGGACGCGTACTTGACCGCGATGTCCTGGTTGTCCTTGCTGGCCGCTTCGACCATCGCGATCTGGTCCTTGTAGGCCTTGGCGATCGACGGGTAGGTCCAGGTGGCGGTGTTCTCGAATTCGCTGACCAGCGCATAGCGGTCGGTGCGGCCCGGGTAACCGGCCACCATCACGAAATCGCCCTCGCCCAGCGGCTGGTTGGCCAGCTTCAACCAATGCTTGGGCTGGTACGGCACGTTGTCGGCGGCGAATGCAGCCGGCTTGCCGTCCTTGCCGACGTAGGCGCGGTAGAACGAGAAATCGCCGGTGTGGCGCGGCCACATCCAGTTGTCGACGTCACCGCCGAACTTGCCGACGCTGCCCGGGGGCGCATAGGCCAGGCGCACGTCCTTGATTTCCATGTTCTTGAACAGGCGGTAGGTGTTGCCGCCGGAGAAGCTGTACAGGGTGCAGCTGTAGGCGTCGTCGGTTTCGCAGGCGGCGATGGCCTGCTTCTCGAAGGCTTCCAGCGCCTGGGTGCGCTTGAGCGGGTCGTTGCCGGCGCCAGCGATGGCGGCCTTGACCTGGGTGGTGACGTCGGTGATGTCGTCCAGCACGTAGATGCGGGCGTTCGGGCCAGCGCTCAGTTCGTCCTTCAGGGTCGGCGCGTTGAAGCCGTCCTTGATCAGGTTCTTCTCGGCGGTGGAGTTCAGCTGGATCGAGCCGTAAGCGCAATGGTGGTTGGTCACCACCAGACCCTGCGGCGAAACGAAGCTGGCAGTGCAGCCACCCAGCGCAACCACCGCGCCCATCGGGTCGCCGGTCAGGTTGGCCAGCTGCTGCGGGTCCAGCTTCAGACCCGCCTGCTTCAGCGGGCCGGCAATTTCAGGCAGCTGCTGCGGCACCCACATGCCTTCGGCAGCCTGCGCGGTTTGGGCCAGGCCCAGGCCCGCAATGATGGAAAACGCAAGAAAATTCAGGCGCATATGGCAATACCGAAAGTTTGGAACGGCCGATTGTAGCGGCTGCAACTGTCCACCGCCCCTGTCATCGGTCAGTACCGGGCGGTTACGGCTGAAAGCTTATAATCGCCCTCTTTCCCCACACTGCGGTCTCCTGCAATGGCACAGACGATGAAGGCGCTGGTGAAGCGCGAAGCGACCAAGGGCATCTGGATGGAAGAGGTGCCGGTGCCTACGCCGGGCCCGAACCAGGTGCTGATCAAGCTGGAAAAGACTGCCATCTGTGGCACCGACCTGCACATCTACCTGTGGGACGAGTGGAGCCAGCGCACCATCAAGCCGGGCCTGACCATCGGCCACGAGTTTGTCGGCCGCATCGCCGAGATCGGCCCGGGCGTGACCGGCTATGAAGTCGGCCAGCGCGTGTCGGCCGAGGGCCACATCGTCTGCGGCCACTGCCGCAACTGCCGTGGCGGCCGCCAGCACCTGTGCCCGAACACCGTCGGCATCGGCGTCAATGTCAACGGCGCCTTCGCCGAATACATGGTCATGCCCGCAACCAACCTGTGGCCGATCCCGGACCAGATCCCATCCGAGCTGGCTGCGTTCTTCGATCCCTACGGCAACGCCGCGCATTGCGCGCTGGAGTTCGACGTGATCGGCGAAGACGTGCTGATCACCGGCGCAGGCCCGATCGGCATCATTGCTGCCGGCATCTGCAAGCACATCGGTGCACGCAATGTGGTGGTCACCGACGTCAATGATTTCCGCCTGAAGCTGGCCGCCGACATGGGCGCCACGCGCGTGGTGAACGTCGCCAACCAGTCGCTGAAGGACGTGATGGCCGAACTGCACATGGAGGGCTTCGACGTAGGCCTGGAAATGAGCGGCAACCCGCGCGCCTTCAACGACATGCTCGACTGCATGTACCACGGCGGCAAGATCGCCATGCTCGGCATCATGCCGCGCGGTGCCGGTTGCGACTGGGACAAGATCATCTTCAAGGGCCTGACCGTGCAGGGCATCTACGGCCGCAAGATGTACGAGACCTGGTACAAGATGACCCAGCTGGTGCTGGGCGGTTTCCCGCTGGGTAAGGTGATGACCCACCAGTTGCCGGTGGACCGTTTCCAGGAAGGTTTCGACCTGATGGAACAGGGCAAGGCCGGCAAGGTCGTGCTGAGCTGGAATTGATCACCGACAGGTGACAAGCGAAAGGCGCCGTAAGGCGCCTTTCGCCTATATGCGGACAGCGGGGTTTGTGGGAGCGGCGTAAGCCGCGAAGCTGGGCGCAATGAAGTGCCCGGCATGTTGGCCACCTGATAGACCATCAGCCTCGCGGCTTACGCCGCTCCCACAAAAAAAAGGGCAAAGAAAAGGCGCCCTTCGGCGCCTCTTCTTTTTTCATCACATTTGGATCAGGGCACGTCGACCGACACGCTGAACACCACGCCTGGCTTGTAGGTATCCGAGCCGCGACGCAGGTCGGCAGCATCCGAACCGAAGGTGTCGTAGTAACCCAGGGTTGCGGTGGCCGGGCCGAAACCCTTGGACACTGACACCGAGCCATCGAAGTAATCCGAACGACGCGGCCATTCGTTGGCCTTTTCCTTGATGCTGGTATAGCCAGCCGAAGCACCCACCGAGAAACCGTTGCCAATCTCGTAGCTGGCATCCACAGCAGCATAGATCTGCTCGGCGCCGCTATTGCTGTAGTCGTCGGCGTAACCCAGCAGGCCACTGACGACCACCGGGCCCTTCCAGGTCACCTTGGCCAGGTATTCGTTGTAATCGATGTCACCGTAGCCGCTGGAAGCGCTGGTGTAGGTGTAGCGGTTAACGCCCAGGTCCAGGTTCCAGCTGTCGGACAGGTCCTTGCTCCAGCCGATGTTGTAATCGACTTCGAAGTTCGGGCCGCCTTCGCCGAAATCAACATTCGAGCCCCACACGGTGGCATACAGGCCGAACGGTGCGGTGTAGGTGGCACCTGCCTGGAAAGCCGGCTCATTGTCGGTCTGCGACACGCCACGGAACACGTAGTCGGTGGTCACGCCAAAGCTGGCGCTGAACGGAGAGGTGGACTCCTCACTCTCCTGGGCACTGACGGCAAACGGAACGGACAACAGGGCGGCGCAGGCCACGGCGACAAGACGCTTGTTGTGCATCATGCAGATCTCTCCAGGAAGTGGGGGTACCGGGATAGGACAAATCCCGATTCACAAATATTTAACCGCAATTATATTGCGATGCAACATCTATTTCACCCCAACCACCCAGCCCTGCCCTATTCAGCCCGCAGCTGCCGGAAAGACCCCGTAACGACGGGCCCCGAGTCGGATTGACTGACCCGCCGCATAAGCCGGCGAGCCGGCTGGCAATTCCACTTCCAACTCGGTGGTTGCGCCAGCCAGGCGCGCGCGCAGACGCTGGCGCGGACCACTGCGCTGCACCAGCCCGACCGTGGCCTGCCAGTGGCCATCGGCCTCGACCACCAGATCCTCGGGCCGCACAAATACTTCCAACGCCTCGCCCTCCGGCACTGAGCTGGTGCGCGGCCACTGTGCCCCGGCCACTTCCAGCGTCTGGCCCTGCGCGCGTGCTGGCAGCCGGTTGGCCTCACCGACAAAGCCATAGACGAACGGTGACGCAGGCTGATCGTAAACCTCGCCCGGTGTACCCACCTGTTCGATGCGGCCACGGTTGAGGATGGCGACACGATCGGCCAGCTCCAGTGCCTCTTCCTGATCGTGGGTGACGAATACCGTGGTCAGCCCGGTGCGGTCGTGCAGTTCACGCAACCAACGGCGCAGGTCACGCCGCACCTGCGCATCCAGCGCGCCGAACGGCTCATCCAGCAGCAGTACGCGCGGCTCGATGGCCAGCGCGCGGGCCAGCGCCACCCGCTGCCGTTGACCACCGGACAGCTGCGCCGGGTAGCGCCCGCCCAGCCCATCGAGTTGTACCAGCGCCAGCAACTCATCAACCTTGGCGTCGATGCGTGCCTTCGGCCAACGCTCGGCGCCGCGCCGCACTTCCAGCCCGAAGGCGATATTGCGGCGCACGTCCAGGTGCTTGAACAAGGCGTAATGCTGGAACACGAAGCCGGCACGGCGTGCCTGCACGCTCAAACCGGTGGCGTCCTCACCATCGAACAGAATCTCACCACGCTCGGGATGTTCCAAGCCGGCCAGTGCGCGCAGCAACGTTGTTTTCCCAGAGCCCGATGGACCCAGCAGCGCCAGCAGCTCACCACTGCGGATATCCAGACTGACGCCATCCAGCGCCGGGAACGTGCCGTACTGCTTGCCCAGGTTGTGTATGCGGATGTTCATTACGACCTCAATGACGATGGGCGGCGGCCAGCGATTGACCGTGGCGCCACTCCAGGAAAGATTTCACCACCAGCGTCAGCAAGGCGGTGGCGGCCAGCAGCGAGGCGCAGGCAAAGGCGGCGCTGTAGGCGTATTCGTTGTAGAGAATTTCAACGTGCAACGGCAGCGTATTGGTGCGACCGCGGATATGCCCGGACACCACCGACACCGCACCAAACTCACCCATCGCCCGCGCGCTGCACAACAGCACGCCGTACAGCAGGCCCCAGCGGATGTTCGGCAAGGTCACCTTCCAGAACATCTGCCAGGCATTGGCACCCAGGGTCAGCGCTGCCAGTTCTTCATCACTGCCCTGCTGCTCCATCAAGGGCATCAGTTCGCGGGCAATGAAGGGAAAGGTCACGAACACCGTGGCCAGTACGATGCCGGGTATCGCAAACACGATGCGTGGCAGCTGCAGCAGGGTTTCGCCCAGCACCGGCAGGTGCAGGCGTAGTCCGTCCTCGATCATCGGCCAGAACCAACCATCGCGGCCGAACAACAGGATGAAGACCAGACCCGCCACCACCGGCGATACCGAGAACGGCAGATCGATCAGGGTCACCAGCCAGCGTTTGCCCGGGAAGCTGTGCTTGCTCACCACCCAGGCTGCGGCGACGCCGAAGAGCAGGTTTAAGGGCACGACTATTGCCGTCACCAATAGCGTGAGGCGAATCGCCGACAAGGCATCCGGATCACGGACCGCATTCCAGAACGCCAGCACACCACCACGCAACGCCTCGACGAACACCAGCACCAGCGGCAGCAGCAGAAACGACAGTAGAAAACCCAACGCACCAAGAATCAGCAGCACCTGTACCCAACGCGGCTCGCTGGTCACCTGCTGCGGCTTGGCCACACGCTCACTACGGTCCATGCTCACCGACAACTCCGACAACAACTCATTCATCGCGCGCCCCTGCGTTGCAGCCGCGCCTGCAAGGTATTGACCAGCAGCAGCAGCACGAACGACAGCAACAACATCGCACCGGCAATCGCGGTGGCACCGGCGTAATCAAATTCTTCCAGACGGATGGTGATCAGCAGCGGCGCGATCTCGGTGACGCTGGGCATGTTGCCGGCGATGAAGATCACCGAACCGTACTCACCCACACCACGCGCGAACGCCAATGCAAAGCCGGTCAGCATCGCCGGCCACAGGCTCGGCAGCACTACCCGCACGATGGTCTGAAAACGCGTCGCCCCGAGTGTGGCCGAGGCCTCCTCGAACTCGCGCTCGGCTTCGGCCAATACCGGCTGCACGATGCGCACCACGAATGGCAGGCCGACAAACACCAACGCCACCACGATGCCCAGCGGCGTGTATGCCACCTTGATGCCCAACGGCTCCAGCCATTGTCCTATCCAGCCCTGCCCGCCATACAGCGCAGTCAAGGCGATGCCGGCCACGGCGGTGGGCAAGGCAAACGGCAGATCGATCATCGCGTCGAACAGGCGCCGGCCGGGGAAGTTGTAGCGCACGAACACCCACGCTACCCACGTACCCATCACCGTATTGAACGCGGCCGCCGCAAACGCGGTGCCGAAGCTCAAGCGCAGCGCGGCCAGTACGCGCGGCTCGGTCCATATCTGCCAGATGCCGCCCAGTCCCAACCCTGCCGCTTTCAGGAATACGCCCAGCAGTGGGATCAGGACGATCAGCCCCAACCAGAACAAGGTGATGCCCATACCAAGACCAAAGCCGGGGAGTACCCGGCGTTGGCTTCGCACACGTGTTTGCAGTGTTTGCGCAGTTGCTGACACGGTCTACTTGCTCGCTTGGATCTGATCGAAGACGCCGCCATCGGCGAAGTGCTCGGCCTGCGCCCTGCCCCACGAACCAAAGGCACTGCGGATGGTGACCAACTGCACCTGCGGGAAGCGGGCAACGTCGGCCGGTGCCGCGTATTGCGGCGAGCGCGGACGGTAGTAATGACGCGCGGCGATGCGCTGGCCTTCCGGCGAGTACAGGTATTGCAGATAGGCCTGGGCGACATCGCGGGTGCCGTGACGGTCGACGTTGCGATCCAGCAGCGCTACCGACGGTTCGGCAAGGATCGACAGCTTGGGCACCACGATCTCGAACTTGTCCGGACCCAGTTCCTCCTGGGCGAGGAAGGCTTCGTTTTCCCAGGCCAACAACACATCACCAATACCGCGTTGGACAAAAGTCGTCGTGGCGCCGCGCGCACCGGTATCAAGCACCGGCACATTGCGGAACAGCGCGCGCATATAGTTCAGGATCTTGTCGCGGTCACCCTTGAAGATGTGATCAGCGTAGGCCCAGGCGGCCAGATAGTTCCAACGCGCACCGCCGGAGGTTTTCGGGTTCGGCGTCACCACCGATACGCCGCTGCGCAGCAGGTCCGGCCAATCGCGGATGCCCTTGGGGTTGCCCTTGCGCACCAGGAAGACAATCGTCGAGGTGTAGGGCGCGCTGTTTTCCGGCAGGCGGCTTTCCCAGTTGGCCGGCAGCAGCTTGGCCTTGTCGGCGATGGCGTCCACGTCATAGGCCAGCGCCAGGGTGACGACGTCGGCTTCAATGCCGTCGATCACCGTGCGCGCCTGCTTGCCGGAGCCGCCGTGCGAGGTTTCGATGGTGACGTTGTCGCCCTTGGTTTCCTTCCAGTGCTTGGCGAAGGCGGCGTTGAAGTCGCGGTACAGCTCGCGGGTCGGGTCATAGGAAACATTGAGCAACTGCACATCACGCGCAAATGCGGCGCCGGCGCTCAAGGTCAGGGCGAACGCCAGTGCTGCTGTGGCAAGGCGGGCTATATAGGAATGCGTCATCAGGGCTCTCCGTCAGAAGGAAACTTGCAGGCGCGAGAAAACAGCTTTTTCATCAGGCAACTTCGCGCCAGCGGAAGCCGCATCAAAACTGCTGTGCAGATAGTTGGTCGCCAGCTTGAGGTTGGCGGTCAGGTACCAGTTGGCACCCACCGTCCACGAACGGACCTGCGAGGCCGACACGGTTGGATCGGCATAGAACGGGAACGCCGCATCATCGATCTGCAGTTCACCGTAGCGCGCAGTCAGCTCCACCGCGCCATGTCCACCGTTGGCGCCGAACGGGCGCGACGGCGTGACCCCGCGATAGCTGGCATCCTCACCGGTCAGCACATAGCTGGCAGTGGCCTGCCAGGCGCGGTTGTCCAAGCGCTTGCGGATGCCATTGCGTGCAACCTCCTGTTCCGAAGCGATGTACTCGGCCTGCAGGCCCAGTCCATTGCGGTAGAACCAGCCCTGCGGCGACCAGCGGCGGTGTTCGCCATCAGCAACCACTGCACTGCGATAAGCAAAGAACGTGGCCTGGCCCGGCGTGCGATAGCGCGGCAGGAAGTTGTTGCCGCTGCCATGCTTTTCGCCAGTGCTTGCACCAAGGCCGAAGCCCAGACCTGCCCATGCGCTGTCGCTGCCCTTCAGCGGCTCGAAGAACACGCGTCCTGCATATTCGAAGTCGTCATCCGGATTGCTGGTGATCGCATCGCGACCATCAACGGTGCCGTTGAACACGCCCAGCGCATAGCTGAACTTGCCCTTGGCCACTTCGCCCTGCAGCTGCACGCCGAGGTCGCGGTTCGGCGCCAATTCGCTGGCCAGCGCGCGTTCGACATCGACCAAGGCCGAGGACGACTGCAGACGTTCCAGACCGACCGGCGAGGTGAACTTACCCACCCGCACCGTATAGGCAGGATCGAAACGCAGATCGGCATAGGCATCGACGATGCTGGCACTATCACCGGCGAACTCCGGAGTGAAGCGATAGGCGACCAGCTTGCCCAGCGAGCCCTCCAAGGTGGGTCGTGCGGTGCGCAGCAGGAAGGTGTCGTTCTGGTTGGCATCGCCGCCCACGAACACGCGGGCATCACCTTGCAGCAGACCGCGCAGCTTCAACTCGTAATTGCCATCGCCGGATTTGAACGAGGCACCCTTCTGGTCGATGGCAATCTTCGGTGCGCTCTTGGCGGCGGCAACCCGCTCTTCTTCCGCCAGCTCAAGGCGGCGCTCGAGGATGCGCAGGCGCTGGTCCAGATCGGCCAGGCCTACGCCTTCGCTTGCCCCATCGCTGACGCCGGCCAGCCGCTCCAACCGCTGCAGGCGCTCCTGCAACTGCTCCACGGTGAGTTGCTGCGCCTGCGCCGATGACCCCGCCCCACACGCCGCCAGGGCCAGGCTGAGGGACAACAGCTTCCTGGATGGCAGGGTGAATGGGGGGCGTGTGAAGGTCATCGGCGTCTCCTGGTGGGTGGGTGTGCAGTCGATGCTGCGGGTGCACACCCATTACCGAGAAATGACTTAGGCCGCCGCGCTTATAGCCTTTGTGCATGACGACAACGCCGGGACACGGGGAAGGCTAAAATTGGCGTTCCACTTGACCGCAAGACCCTGCCATGACCGAAACCGCGAACATCTCCCCGCTGACCCGGCACTACGCCGAGGAACTGGACGCCATCCGCGCGCAGGGGCTGTTCAAGTCCGAACGCATCATCACCAGCCCGCAGTCAGCCGAGATCACCCTCGACGACGGCCGCACGGTGCTGAACTTCTGTGCCAACAACTACCTTGGCCTGGCCGATCACCCGGACCTGATCCAGGCCGCCAAGGACGCACTGGACAGCCACGGCTTCGGCATGGCCTCGGTGCGCTTCATCTGCGGCACCCAGGACCTGCACAAGCAATTGGAGAAGCAGATTGCCGAGTTCTTCGGCAAGGACGACACCATCCTCTACGCCGCCTGCTTCGATGCCAACGGCGGCCTGTTCGAGCCGCTGCTGGGCGAGAACGACGCGATCATTTCCGACGCGCTGAACCACGCCTCCATCATCGATGGCGTGCGCCTGTGCAAGGCCAAGCGCTTCCGCTACGCCAACTGCGACATGGCCGATCTGGAAGCACAGCTGCAAGCCGCTGATGCGGCTGGCTGCAAGACCAAACTGATTACCACCGACGGCGTTTTCTCGATGGACGGCTTCATCGCCCCGCTCGATGAGATCACCGCGCTGGCCAAGAAGTACGGCGCGCTGGTGCATATCGACGAATGCCACGCCACCGGCTTCCTCGGCGCCACTGGCCGCGGTTCGGCCGAAGTGAAGGGTGCGCTCGACAAGATCGACATCATCACCGGCACCCTGGGCAAGGCCATGGGTGGCGCACTGGGCGGCTTCACCTGCGCCAGCGCCGAGGTCGTCGAACTGCTGCGTCAGCGTTCGCGCCCCTACCTATTCTCCAACTCGCTGCCGCCACATGTGGTTGCTGCCGGCATCAAGGCGTTCGAGATGTTGGCTGCCGCCGATGACCTGCGTGAAACGCTGCGCGAGAACACCGCTTACTTCCGCGAGAAGATGACCGCCGCCGGTTTCGACGTAAAGCCGGGCGTGCACCCGATCAGCCCGGTGATGCTGTACGACGCACCGCTGGCGCAGAAGTTCGCCCAGCGCCTTCTGGAAGAAGGCATCTATGCGATCGGCTTCTTCTTCCCGGTGGTACCCAAGGGCCAGGCCCGCATCCGCACCCAGATCAGCGCCGCGCACAGCCGCGCGCACCTGGACCGCGCGATCGATGCCTTCACCCGGATTGGTCTGGAGCTGGGCGTGATCAAGGGCTGAGTGCTGCTGCCCTTGGTTTGAAACAAAACAGGCGCCCAAGGGCGCCTGTTTTTTTCTGTCCCGTAGTGCCGAGCCATGCTCGGCAGGGGCCTTACCGGTTTTCCCTGTAGTGCCGAGCCATGCTCGGCAGGGGCCTTACCGGTTTTCCCCGTAGTGGGGGGGGGGGGGGGGGGGGGGGGGGGGGGGGGGGCGGGGGGGCGGCGCCGGCGGAGGGGGGGGGGGAGGGGGAGGGTGTGTTGTGGGGGGGGGGGGGGGGGGGGGGCCCGCCCGCTCCCCCCCCCCCCCCCCCCCGCCGCCCGCCCCGCCCCCCCCCCCCCCCCCCCCCCCCCCCCCCCCCCCCCCCACTACAGTCAGTTCTTCTTTTTGGCAGGCGCGGCGGGCGCCGGTACGGCTGCGCCCTTGGCGACGCGGATGCCATTGGCCTTCATCCAGGCATCGAACTGATCGGCGCTCATCTTCTGCTCGCCCTGCTGCATCATGAAACGGTAATTGCCCAGTGCGTCCTTCTCGGCCAGCGGTGCTTCCACCCGCACTTCGATCGGCTTGTCGTTCTTTGCAGTCTTCTTGCCCGAAGAAGCACAACCGGCCAACACCGCAACCGAAGCCGCCATGAGAACGATGCCAGAGACGCGAGAGAGAGCTTGCATGGCAATAACCTCAAGGAATTAGAGTCGCAGTCTAATCCACCATCTTAGCTAGTGCAGCTATTTACCTGAATTTATTGAAATTAGTCACTCGCGCTGACATGCGCGATTTTGCTGGCAGCCTGCAGCGCATTCAGCTCGGCCTGGCTCAACTCCCGCCATTGGCCCTTGCCCAGCTCGCCCAACTGTACCGGCCCTATCGCAACCCGCATCAAGCGCAGCACTTCCAGCCCCAAGGCCTTGAGCAGACGCCGGATGTGGCGATTGCGGCCTTCATCCAGAACCACCTCCAGCCACGCGGTACGTTCGCCATGCCGCAGCAACTGTACCGAATGCGCCGCCAGGCGTTCACCTTCGTCGTCGATGCCCGCCTGCATGCGCTCGAGCAGCGCTGCATCGGGCACAAGATCCACCTGTACCCGGTAGGTTTTCAATGGGCCAGTGCTGGGCTCGGTGAGACGTGCCGCCCACTCCGGATCATTGCTGAAGAACAGCAGGCCTTCACTGGCCTTGTCCAAGCGCCCCACCGGCGCCATCCACGGCAGACCGGCACCTTCAAAGCACCGGTAGACGGTGTCGCGGCCCTGCTCGTCCTGCACCGTGGTGACCAGACCACGCGGCTTGTTCAAAGCCAGGTAGAGGCGCTTCGGCGCTGCCAGCGGCAAGCCGTCCAGCAACACCTGCTGGCGACCGGCAACCACCGGAAACTCCGGGTCACGCACCACCTTGCCATCCACACTGACGCGACCATCGAGCACCCGCCTTGCCGCCTCGGTGCGCGAGCACACGCCAGCCTTGGACAGCACCCGCGCCAGACCATGCCGAACCCCGGCCGGGGCGGCCTTGCCAGCGCGCGCAGCGTTGCGGGGCGCAGGCGAAAGCAAACGCCCGCCGGGCATTGCGCGGCGGGCGTGCGGGGGATACGGAGGCTTGGACGACGACATCGGGGCTGCGAGCGGCTGTTGCCGCCTTACTTGACCTCGGCAGCAGGCTGCGCGGCAGCCGGTGCTGCAGCCGGATCGGCCGCAACCGGACGCGCCTTGACCACGCGCACACCGCGCGCCTTCATCCAGGCATCGAACTCTTCGGCGGTCATCCGCTTGCCGTTCTGGCTCATATCAAAACGCCACGGCGTGTTGTCGAACTCGGTCTGCGGCTTGTAAGCAGCCGGATCGTTGGCGTTGATTGCCGGACGCGCCGGAATGGCGTTGGCGACGTTGTTGCAGCTCTCAACGCGCAGGCGCATCAGCACGCGATCCAGCGACTGCTCATCACCACCGGACGAGCTCAATACGCCCGACGGCATGCCCAGCTGGCCCGGGCGCACATACAGCTCCGAGGCCACCGGTGCGATCAGCGAGGTCGCCAGCGGCGCCGGCGTCACTGAACTGGCCGAACAATCCACGGCTGCATGGGCGGCAGGCACAAATGCCAGGGCGACAAGACCAGCCAGAGCGATACGCAGCATTGAATTTCCATTCGGCAAGTTAACGCGGCGAGTGTAGGCAGCGCCCGCAGCGCTTTCAACCGTTAAATGCGCACAAACTGCGATTACCCGCCGGCGTCACACAAATTGCGCTCCGAAAAAGTCGCCGACGCAAAAACAAACAAGGCCCGGCAGATGCCGGGCCTTGTTCTCAAACTGTAGTACTTGAACCGAAGCGTCCGATTAGTTCTGGACGTTCAGCTCGGTACGACGGTTCTTTGCGCGACCTTCCGGGTTGTCCGAACCATCAGCATTGGTGTTCGGAGCAATCGGACGGCTCTCGCCGTAGCCGATCGGGCCCTGCAGGCGCGACGCCGACACACCATTGGTGGTCAGGTAGTCGTACACAGCCTTGGCGCGACGCTCGGACAGCTTCTGGTTGTAAGCGTCGGTACCCTTGGAATCGGTGTGACCGGCAACTTCAACGCGCAGATCCGGGTAACGCTTCAGGATCTCGGTGGCTTCGCTCAGGATCGAAACAGCGTCCGGACGCAGGGTGGCCTTATCGAAATCGAAGTTGACGCCCTTCAGATCGATCGAGACCGGCACCGGGCAACCGTCCGGACCAATGGTCTGGCCAGGCTGCGAGTTCGGGCACTTGTCGTCGCAGTTGTTGACGCCGTCACCGTCGTCATCCAGGTCTGCGCAGCTCGGAGCAACCGGAGCCGGTGCCGGAGCAACAGCAGCGGTCGGAGCCGGGCCGAGCGGGATCACGACGCCAACCGAAGCCAGCACGTCACCGAACCAATCCTGGTTCTTGTGGCCGCCAACGGTCGGAGCAATGCTCTGGTCGTCGAAGTCAGCGCGGTAAGCCAGTTCAGCACGCACAGCGACGCGCTTTTCGAACGTGGTCTGCAGACCAACGCCGACCTTGGCAGCCAGATTGCCGTCCTTACGGTCGTTCAGCACGGCACCGGTCAGGTACTCTTCTTCCGACTTCTGGTAGCCCAGGCCTGCGAGCAGGTACGGGTTCCAGCCACGGCCTTCCTGGATGAAGTGGCGACGCAGGTCCAGCGAAACGCCGTACTGCGACCAGTTCTGGTCCTGGTTGTTGTCGAAGTTCGGGTTCTGATAGTTCAGTTCACCGTCCAGCGACCAGTTCGGGCTGATGAACTTGCCCAGACCCAGCGTAACGAACGGGGCATCATTGGTGCCACGGTCCTTGTCCTGGAAGTTGAAGCCGGCCGAACCGGTCAGGTACCAGCGGTCGTCAAATTCCTGAGCCGAAGCGGCCTGGGCGAAAGCCAGACCGCCGAGCAGCGCGGCAGTAAGGATCTTCTTGTTCATGAAATACAGCTCCTTGTTTCGGGGGTATGAAACCGGTAGAGGCATGGTCCAGCACAGCGATAATCATTCGTCGCGTTCAGAGACGGCCGTTTCCTCACGCCATCGCGGTGCACATTATGCGCTTGGCCGTGAAGACGATGTTAACAGGCTCGTAACAAATGGAGCGACCACCAGACCTCTACGTGTCCGGCTTGGCGCAACGTATACAGCTTGATCAAAGGACGCAAGAGTCAGCTATGGCAAGGCTTCCGGGGAAAATGCTGCGGCGCAGCTGATTTCATATGACAAACCCTTTATTAACGGGGCTTGCGCCGCCGGTTACCGCCAGCTGAATCGTTTGCTCGGTATGATGATTTTGCTCCCCCGCTACGGAACTTTTCCGCATGAAAGCAATCGGCCTTACCCGCTATCTCTCCATTGATGATCCGGACGCGCTGCTGGACCTGACCCTGCCGTCCCCCGCTGACCCGCATGGTCAGGACCTGCTTATTCAGGTTCGAGCTGTTTCGGTTAATCCGGTGGACACCAAACTGCGCGGCGCCAAACCAGGCGAGGAGAATCCACCACGGGTACTGGGCTTTGATGCCGCCGGCACCGTGGTCGCGATAGGCCCGGAAGTCACCGCGTTTGAAATTGGCGATGAGGTTTATTACGCCGGTGACGTCACCCGTCCGGGCTGCAACGCACAGCTGCAGTTGGTGGACGAGCGCCTGGTCGGACGCAAGCCAACCACGCTGGATTTCGCCGAAGCAGCAGCACTGCCACTGACCACACTTACTGCATGGGAACTGCTGTTCCAGCGCATGCCCTATCAACTGGATGGGCGCCGCAATGTCGGCAAGATCTTGTTGGTGATTGGCGGTGCCGGCGGTGTGGGCTCGATGGCGATTCAGCTTGGCCGTCATGCTGGTTTCACCGTTGTAGCCACCGCCTCCCGCCCGCAAAGCGTGCAATGGTGCCAGCAGATGGGGGCGACGCACGTAATCGATCATCGTCAGCCATTGGCAGCGCAACTGCAGGCACTGGGCATCAGCAGCGTGGATGCGGCACTCAACCTGGCCAATACAGATCTGTACTGGCAACAGCTGGGCGAACTGCTGGCGCCGCAAGGCCATGTCGGGCTCATCGTCGAGCCTGCCGGCGAGTTGCGTATCGGTGATCCCTATAAAGCAAAGTGCATCGGTATCCACTGGGAATTCATGTTTGCCCGCGCCCGCTTCCGCACTGCCGACATGATCGAGCAGCACCGCATCCTGACCCGCGCCGCCAGCCTGATCGACGCAGGCGAACTGCGCACCACCCTCAGTCAGCGCCTGGGCACGATCAACGCAGAGAACCTGCGCCAGGCCCACCGCCAGCTGGAAGCCGGCAGCACCATCGGCAAGCTGGCGCTGGAAGGCTGGGACTGAGCTGCACGCCACAGCACGTTGCGCCACCCAGAGGTGGCGCAACGCCTCTATCTATATGTCTGCGCAGCAGGCAGCACCTTGATCTCCCGACCATGCCTTCCCTGATACTTGTCTCGCGCCTGCTGCAACTGCTGCTGGGCCTGTTCCTGTTTGGTATCGCCTCTTCCTTGATGATCCGCGCCGGCATCGGCATCGCACCCTGGGACGTATTGAGCCAGGGCATCGCGCTGCGCAGCGGCTGGGGCTTCGGCCTGATCACCAACCTCGTTGGCGTCTGCGTACTACTCATGTGGCTGCCGCTACGGCAGAAACCCGGACTGGGCACCGTACTCAACGTGCTGTTGATCGGCCCCAGCGCGCAGCTGGGCCTGAATCTGCTGCCGGCAGCGCAGGGCCTGTTGTGGCAACTGCTGCTGTTCGCCGCAGGCCTGGTATTGCTGGCCGTGGCCACCGGGCTCTACATCGGTGCACGCTTTGGGCCCGGTCCACGCGATGGCCTGATGACCGGGTTGCACGCCCGCACCGGCTGGGCGATCTGGAAGGTGCGCACCTTGATTGAAGCCTGCGCACTGGCAGTGGGCTGGTGGCTGGGCGGCAATGTTGGCTGGGGCACCTTGGCGTTCGCCCTGCTGATCGGGCCGCTTTGCGGCATCACCCTGCCCTTGTTTGACCGACAGCCGCGACCGATAGCCACCGCGCCCGCGCCTTGATAAGGCAGTTGCGCACTCAACAAGGCCGGTGCGGACGGCAAGGATTGAGGCCAGGCCGATTGCCAGTCAGAATGGGCCATTCCATACGCAAGCGTATCCAGCATGACGCCAGCCAACGACACCGCCTATCCGCACCTGTTCGCCCCGCTGGATCTGGGCTTCACCCAGCTGCGCAACCGCATCCTGATGGGTTCGATGCATACCGGGTTGGAGGACCATGCCCGCGACTTCCCCAAGCTGGCTGCCTACTTTGGCGAGCGCGCCGCTGGTGGCGCGGCATTGCTGGTCACCGGCGGCTTCGCCCCCAACGTGGTCGGCTGGCTGGCGCCGTTCGGCAGCAAGCTGTCCTGGCCGTGGGAAGTCAGCCGCCATCGTCAGGTGACTGCGGCTGTCCACGGCCATGGCGCCAAGATCTGCCTGCAGCTGCTGCATGCCGGCCGCTACGGCTATCACCCCTTGCAGGTGGCACCGTCCAAGCGCAAGGCACCGATCAACCCGTTCACTCCGCGCGCGCTGTCTGCCGGCGGCGTCGAGCGGCATATCGCCGACTACGCCCGCGCCGCCAAATACGCACGTGATGCCGGCTACGACGGCGTCGAGGTGATGGGCTCGGAAGGCTATCTGATCAACGAGTTCATCGCCCCCCGCACCAACGGCCGTCACGACGCCTGGGGCGGCGACCCAGCCAAGCGCATGCGCTTTGCGGTCGAGATCGTGCGCCGCATCCGCGAGGCCTGTGGCCCGGACTTCATCATCATCTACCGGCTGTCCTTGGTTGACTTGGTCGAGGATGGCAGCAACTGGCAGGAGATCGTGCAGCAGGCCAAGGCCATCGAAGCGGCCGGTGCGACCCTGCTCAACTCCGGCATCGGCTGGCACGAAGCCCGCATTCCAACCATCGCCACCTCGGTGCCGCGTGCGGCGTTTGCCGGAGTCACCGCCAAGCTCAAACCGCATGTCGGCATTCCTTTGATCGCCACCAACCGCATCAACATGCCGGAGGTGGCCGAAGGCATCCTCGCAGGCGGCGGTGCCGACATGGTGTCGCTGGCACGGCCACTGCTGGCCGACCCCGAGTGGCCGGCCAAGGCCAAGGCCGGCAAGCCCGAAGCGATCAATACCTGCATCGCCTGCAACCAGGCCTGCCTGGATCATGTGTTCCAGCAGAAGCGCGCCAGCTGCCTGGTCAACCCGCGCGCTGCGCATGAAACCGAGCTGGTCTACCTGCCGACCAGCGCGCCCAAACGCGTCGCGGTGGTCGGCGCCGGTCCGGCCGGGCTGGCCTGCGCCACCGTCGCCGCCAGCCGCGGCCACAAGGTGACCCTGTTTGATGCGGCCGAGGAGATCGGTGGCCAGTTCAATGTGGCCAAGCGCATCCCCGGCAAGGAGGAGTTCCACGAAACCCTGCGCTACTTCCGCCACCAGCTGGCCGAGACCGGGGTCGAGGTACGTTTGAACACCCGCGTCGATGCTGACGCACTCAACGACTTCGACGAGGTGGTGATCGCCACCGGCATCAGCCCGCGCAAGGTCAATTTCCCCGGCGCCGAGCATCCAATGGTGGTCAGCTATCTGGATGTGCTGCTGGGCCGGGTCAAGGCCGCCGACAAGGTGGCCATCATCGGTGCCGGTGGCATCGGCTTCGATGTCGGCGAGTTCCTGGTCCATGAAGGCCCGTCACCGGCGCTGGATCCGGCCCGCTGGATGGCCGAATGGGGCGTGGACGCCAGCTTCGAGAGCCGCGGCGCGCTGGCCAAGCCACAGCCGGAAGCCCCGGCCCGCAAGGCCTGGCTGCTGCAACGCAGCCCCGGCAAGCCCGGCGCCAAGCTTGGCAAGACCACCGGCTGGATCCACCGCGCCACGCTGAAGGCCAAGGGCGTGAAGATGCTCGGCGGTGTCGAGTATCTGGGCGTGGATGATGCCGGCCTGCGCATCCGCGTCGACGGTCAGGAGCAGTTGCTGGACGTCGGCACCGTGGTGATCTGTGCCGGTCAGGAGCCGCGCCGCGAGCTGGCCGATGCCCTGCAGGCCGCCGGCCGCAGCGTGCACATCATTGGTGGCGCAGATGTTGCCGCCGAACTGGATGCCAAGCGGGCAATCGACCAGGGCAGCCGTCTGGCCGCGGCGCTCTGATTTGGCAGCAAATCGATTCAACTCGTTCACACCCGGGCACTGCCAATGGGCCCGGGTTGCCCGCCCCACCCGAACTGCCTGCCAGCATGCGGGCAAACGCACAGGACCGGTAAACATCCGAAAAAGGCCGGGAAATCAGAAAAAACGCGATGTGCATCTCTTTTTCCTGGGGCACCCAGATCGCTTGCAGTGGCCTTTCCAGACCACCGAAACGAAGCTGAATGCGCAGCCTCGAACCAGATTTGACCTTGCCAACAAACCTGAATGTCAACAAGCGCCGTTCAGGATGAGTTTGGGATTGCCCCCCTACCTTGCGCCAACTTCCGCTCACCCACCAGTTCTGGTGAGCAGGCGCAGCCCTCCCCAATCTGATTGAGGGCTGCCCACGGGGCGGCCCCGATGCCAGGCCGCCTCCCCATAACGCCAAGTCGTCGCTGTCAGGTTCCCAGTTGGGAGCAGGCAGGCTGCGGCCCATACGGAGCAAGGAGATTTATGAAACTGGCTTGGATTCTTTGGTTGTCGCAGATGTTGCCGCAGCCAGCAGCCGATTCGTTGTGCTTGAGCACCACCGTCTATCTGGAAGCCCGCGACCAGACCCTTCGCGGCCAGCAGGCCGTGGCCGAAGTCGCCCTGCGGCGGCTGGACAGCGGTCTGTGGGGTGACTCGATGTGCCAGGTGGTGACCGCGCGTAAGCAGTTCGCCCCGACCCTGGTCGCCCCCGGCACCCAGCTGCGCAACAACGATGCCTGGGCTGAAGCCGTGGACGTGGCCTTTGCCGCCGAGCGTAACTGGGCCCTGCCCAATGGCCAGCGCAAGGAGATCGTGCCGGGCGCCAGCCACTTCGCCGCGCATGCCATTGCCAGCCCGAGCTGGCGCAATGCCTACCAGGTGGCCACCATCGGCGGGCACACCTTCTACAAGGTGCAATCGCTGAAGCCGCGCGCTTCCTGAGCAGGCTGAACGCGTAACGCACTGTCTGTGCCAATCATGGACACACTGCGTTACGCGCTTGTGGCGATAATGCCCGGGTCTTTCAACTCCCGAGGTAGCTCTGATGAAGCTCTATACCAAGCCCGGCGCATGTTCGCTGGCTGACCATATCGCGTTGATCTGGTCGGGCCTGCCGTTCGAGCTGCAGATCGTGGACTACGCCACGATGAAGTCGCCCGAGTACCTGAAGATGAACCCGGCCGGCGCCGTGCCGATGCTGGAAGACGGCGGCTGGATCCTGACCCAGAACGCGGCCATCCTGCATTACATCTGCGACAAGGCCCCGGCTGCCGGTCTGGACGGCGGCAGCGACCCGCGTACGCGTGCCGAGGTCAACCGCTGGCTGTCCTTCGTCAACGCCGACCTGCACCCGACCTACTACCCGATCTTCGGCTCGACCAAGTACCTGGAAGACGAGGCGGTCATCGCCCGCACCCAGGAAAACTCGCGGCAGAAGCTCAGTGCCCTGTACCAGCGCATCAATGACCGTCTGGCCGACGTCGACTGGCTGGGCGGCACCCCGCGTGCCTCGATCGCCGATGCCTACACCTACGTGACCCTGCGCTGGGCACGTGGCCTGAAGCTCGATCTGGCCGGCATGGACGCACTGGACCGCTTCGAGCAGCGCATGCTGGCCGATCCGGCCGTGCAGGCCGCACTCAAGGCCGAAGGCCTGAGCTGATTCAAGGCATACGATCTGAACAAACACGGGCCGCCGGTTGCATGACCGGCGGCCCGTTGCGTTTGTGGCGTTCCCGCTGCTATCGCGCCGACAAGCTCATCACCAGCCGCGGCCGTTCGCGATACAGCGCCGGATATTGCTGCTTCAACGCGGCGACCTTTGGAAGGTCATTGATGCGGATGTAAGCCGCCTCCGGATGCAGCGTCAGATAGTTCTGGTGATAGCCCTCGGCCGCATGAAACACCTTGCCGCCGTCCACCTGGGTGACCAGCGGCGCGGTGAACACCGCACTGCGCTGCAGCTGCGCGATATAGGCGCGGGCCGCATCACGCTGGGCGGCATCATCTGCATAGATGGCCGAACGGTACTGGCTGCCATGGTCCGGCCCCTGCCGGTTGAGCTGGGTCGGATCGTGCACCACCGAGAAGAACACCTGCATCAACTGCCCGTAACTGACCTGTGAGGGGTCGTAGCTGACCTGCACGGCTTCGGCGTGGCCGCTGCCGCCACTGCTCACCCGCGTATACGTGGCATCGGCAGCGCTGCCACCGATGTAGCCGGATACCGCATTGTCCACGCCGGTGATGTGCTGGAACACGCCCTGCACGCCCCAGAAACAGCCGCCGGCAAACACCACCCGCGCCTGTTTGACACCGTTCTGGTGCAGATCAGCAGCGCCAGTAGGCGCTGGCAACTTGACCAACACCGGCGCTGCCTGCACGGTGCGATCCAGAGTGAACACTGCAGCCAGCAACAGTCCAGCAACCAGCGCCGCGATGCTGCCGGCGACAAGCTTGTCCGTGGCGATTTTCATCACGTGTTCCCTCCAATCAACCGAAAGTGAAGGCGTAGGCGCGCACGCCCGGATCGAGGAACTCGATCTCGAATGTGCGTTCGCGCACCTCGCCGTTCTGGCGGATCAACTGATACAGGCGGTTCTGATCCACCTTGCCCTCGCCCTGCGCTGATACATCACTACCGGCCGCTGCCTGCGGTGGCTGGCCATCGATGCGCACACGGAAACGCACCGGCCGCATCGGGTCCTGCGGCGCCAGCACCAGATGCAGGTCACGGGCATGGAAGCGGAATGCGATGCGCCCGCCCGCCTGCTGCAACTGCGCATCTTCCTCGCCGACGATCCAGCGCCCGCCCAGTGCCCATTGATTGAGCTGCAGCTGCATCGGCACGGCGTAATCGCTGACCTGCCCAGCCTGCATGCCGCCCGGCGAGGCGAAGTGCTCGGCACGGCCATGGCCGATATAGGTTTCCGGCGACTTCAAACTGCTCATGTCCGCCTGCCGCTCAACGCCGCTGGCCGCCATGCGCATTGCTGGTGCCGCGTCGCCCGGCAAGCTGTTGCCAGCCTCGCGCAGCAGCTGACGGATGATCTGCTCGGACTGCTCGTAATTGCCTTCACCAAAGTGATGGGCACGGATGCGTCCCTGTGCATCGATGAAGTAATGCGCCGGCCAGTACTTGTTGTTGAAGCCGCGCCAGATCGCGAAATCATTGTCGATGGCGACCGGGTACGTGACCTTCAGATCAGCAACCGCGCGCTGCACATTGCGAAGGTCGCGCTCAAAGGCGAACTCCGGCGCATGTACGCCGATCACCACCAGTCCATGATCCTTGTAGCGCTCGGCCCAGTCGCGTACATACGGCATCGCACGCAGGCAGTTGATGCAGGAGTAGGTCCAGAAATCGACCAGCACCACCTTGCCGCGCAGCTGCTGCGCATCCAGCGGCGGGCTGTTGAGCCAACCGGTAGCACCGGCCAGTGATGGCAGCTCACCTTCCACCGGCAGGCTGGCATCGCCCTTGGCGTCGCCCGCCATCATCATCATTGCCGGACCTGCTGCCGGCTGTTGCGTAGGCAGCGCATCCAGCAGCTTCTGCTCCAGCCTGGCCGTGCTGACCGTCGACAGCCGCGTCAGCAGGCCGGTATCCCAACCCATCGCGATTGCCAGCACCGCCAGCAAGGCAGCAATGCCCAGCCCGCGGCGGATCCATTCGCCCACCCCCAGCCGCCGCTTCAAGGCGCTGAACACGCGCCCGCCTATCCACACCGCCAACGCCAGCGAAGTCGCTGCGCCCAGCGCATAGGCCAGCAGCAAGCCGGTCGTACCGACATTGGCTCCCTGCAGCGCCGCGCCGGTCAGGATCAGGCCAAGGATGGGGCCTGCGCACGGCGCCCATAGCAGGCCGGTGGCCACGCCGATCAGCAGGGAGCTGAGCACGCCCCCCTGCCCCGCATCGGCGGCTGCGCCCAGGCGCACGCCCAGGCGCTGCAGCGGCGCCAACAAGCGATCCGCCAATGCCGGCCACAGCAGCGCGACGGCGAACAACGCCATCACCACCAGCGCGATCCAGCGCCCGATCTGGTTGGCCTGCACCACCCACTGACTGCCCACCGCGGCCAGACTGGCGACCACTGCGAACATCAGCGCCATGCCCACCAACAGCGGCAGCCCGCTACGCAGGAACGGCCGGTCAGCGCGCGCGAATACGAAGGGCAGCACCGGCAGGATGCAGGGGCTGAGCAGGGTAAGTACGCCGCCGAGATAGGCAAGTACCAACAGGAACATGGAAGCATCCTTCTTGAAAGTGAAAGGCGGCGCTCAGGCCGCGACGAACTGCAGGGCCACGCCGTTCATGCAGTAACGCAGGCCGGTCGGGCGGGGGCCGTCTTCGAATACATGGCCCAGGTGGCCGCCACAGCGCCGGCAATGCACCGCTACCCGGGTCATGCCGAAGGTGGTGTCGCGGTCCTCGCCTACCGCGCCGTGCAACGGCGCCCAGAAGCTGGGCCAGCCGGTACCGCTGTCGAACTTGGTGGCCGAGGAGAACAGCGGCAGCGCGCAGCCAACGCAATTGAAGGTGCCGCGCCGGTGCTCGTTGTTGAGCGGGCTGGTGAAGGCCCGCTCGGTGCCCTGCTGGCGCAGCACCGTGTACTGCGCGGGGCTGAGCAGCTGCCGCCATTGGGCATCGCTGTGCATCACTTCGAACACGGCACTGCGTGCAGGTGCTGCCGGCGCCGGGCCATTGCAGGCAGTCAGGCCCAACACACCAGCGGCGGCGGCCATACCGCCGATACCAAGCAGCTTGCGACGGGTGAGCGACATGGGCGTTCTCCAGCCAGGGACGATGTGGCCATGCTGCGCCCGGGCAGGTCAACGAATCCTCACGCAGAGTTAAATTCTTCGTGACACATCGGCGCGCCTGTCCAAGCACAATGCCAGCCACCCCTACAGCGGCCGCAGGCGTCGATGAGCAGCAAACGCATCCTGATCGTCGAAGACGATGTCCATATCGCCAACCTGCTGCGCATGCATCTACGTGACGAAGGCTATGACGTCACCCATGCGGCCAGCGGCGATGAAGGCGTGCGCCTGCTGGAAAGCGGGCAATGGGACGCGCTGGTGCTGGACCTGATGCTGCCCGGCGTGGATGGTCTGGAAATCTGCCGCCGCGCCCGCGCGATGACCCGCTACACCCCGATCATCATCACCAGTGCGCGCGCCAGCGAACTGCACCGCATCCTCGGTCTGGAACTGGGTGCCGACGACTACCTGACCAAGCCATTCTCGATGCTGGAGCTGGTCGCGCGGGTGAAGGCCCTGCTGCGTCGAGTCGAGGCGATGGCACAGAACGCACGCATCGATGCCGGCGCAATCGAGGTTGCGGGCCTGCGCATCGATCCGGTCGCGCGCACCGCACAGGTTGAAACGCGCCCGCTGGAACTCACCCCGCGCGAATTCGACCTGCTGTATTTCTTCGCCCGCCATCCGGACCAGGTTTACTCGCGGATGGAGCTGCTCAACCAGGTCTGGGGCCATCAACACGATGGCTACGAACACACCGTCAACACCCACATCAATCGGCTGCGCAACAAGATCGAGCACGACCCGGCAGCGCCGAAACGCATTCTTACGGTGTGGGGGCGTGGCTACAAACTGGCGGCCGACGACGGGAGCACGGCATGAACCGGCTGACGCTTTCGCAGCGATTGACGCTGGTGTTCTGTGCGCTGCTGTTGATCTGCTGCGGCGCGCTGGCGTGGATACAGATGCGCAGCAACCGCATGCACGAGCAGGAAACCGTGCAGCGTCTGTCACGCGGCCTGGCCGAGCACATCGCCCGTAGCGGCGAGCTGATGGATGCACGCGGTATCCGCGACGGCGAAGTGCGTGCACTGTTCGGCAAGCTGATGTCGGTCAATCCCAGCGTCGAGGTCTATCTACTCGACGACGAGGGCCGCATCCTCGGCCATGATGCGCCGGAAGGCCATCTAAAACGTAATCGCGTCGATCTGGCGCCGGTGCAGGCGCTACTCAACGGCGGAAAGCTGCCGATCTTCGGCGACGACCCGCGCAGCAGCAGCGGCCGCAAGGTATTCAATGCCGCGCCACTACGGGTGCAGGGTCGTCAGGTCGGCTACATCTACGTGGTGCTGGTCGGCGAGCAGCGCGAAGCACTGGCCGCGGACATCGCCGCAAACGCCAACCTGCGTACCACGCTGTGGTCGTTGGCAATCGTGGCGGTTATCGGCTTACTGGCCGGGGTGGTCGCGTTCCGCTGGGTGACCCGGCCGCTTCGTCAATTGACCCGTCGCATCCAGTTCTTCGATGTCGACAGCGCTGACCCGCGCCTGCCCTTGCCACCCACACCACTACGTGCCGGTGAGCGTGATGAGCTGAGCATCCTGCAACACAGCTTTGCCCATCTAAGCCAACGCGTGGGCG
This sequence comes from Stenotrophomonas sp. STEN018, assembly GCF_056760235.1. Lineage (NCBI taxonomy): Bacteria > Pseudomonadati > Pseudomonadota > Gammaproteobacteria > Lysobacterales > Lysobacteraceae > Stenotrophomonas > Stenotrophomonas sp. STEN018. The sequence continues at coordinate 10,706 of NZ_JBRREK010000029.1, read as the reverse complement.
AGCAATGGCAGCAACTGCGGCAGCAGGATCTGCAGCGCCGCGAACTGGTCGCCAATCTGTCGCATGACCTGCGCACGCCGCTGTCGTCATTGCATGGCTACCTGGAAACCCTCGCGCTCAAAGATGCCAGCCTCAGCACCGAGGAGCGCCAGCGCTATCTGGCCATCGCCCTGTCACAGAGCCACAAGGTTGGTCGGCTTGCGCAGGCTTTGTTCGAGCTGGCGCGCCTGGAACACGGCGGCGTGGTGCTGGAACTGCAGGCGTTCTCGTTGCCGGATCTTGTCCAGGACGTCTTCCAGAAATTCGAACTGGCCGCGCAATCACGCCAGCAGCGGCTTGAAGCAGTGATTCCCGCCGGCCTGCCGCCGGTGGAAGCTGACCTCGGCCTGATCGAGCGGGTGCTGACCAACCTGCTCGACAACGCGATCCGGCATACGCCGGCAGGCGGGCGCATCACGGTGACGTTGCGCGCACTCGATGGCGATGTGCAGGTCAGTGTCTCCGACACCGGCCCGGGTATTCCAGCAGCGCGCCGCGATCAACTGTTCAGCACACTACCGGCGCTGGGCAGCCAGCGCCCGGACAGTGGCGGTCTGGGCCTGTTGATCGTGCACCGCATCCTGCAGCTGCACCATCGCCAGATCCGCCTGCTCGACAGCGACGAAGGCGCAGCCTTCGAGTTCTCCTTGCCCACTGCGCGTCACCGATAACCACGCTGCGCAATGAGAGCCGCAGCGGCCGCGGGGTCAACCGATCTCGCGGATCACGCCACCTTGTCCATCGCGCAGCAAGGTCGGCCTTATCTCGATCTGCAGCTTGCCACCCGGCAGCGGGTACAAGCCGCGTTCGGCACGCACGCTGTCCAGCATTGCCTGCAGGCTGGCATCGGACAGCACACAGCGCGCGCTGTCGTCATCGCTCTGCAAGTCATCCGCCAAACCCGGCTCGAAACGCCACTGACGTTCCTTGCCGAGTATCACCAACGGCTTGTCATGCCGCAGGCGCAGCGGCAGCAGCTCAAGCACGCTGGCAACCTGCCCCGCGCCCAGCACCAACGTGGTGGTTGCGTCTTCAACTGACCACTCCAACGTATCCACGAACAACATGCCGGTACTGGAGCCCTCACGCTGGCTGCCGGCTTCCAGCTGCGCGGCAATCCCCGGATCAGCCAGCAGGGAATCGCGCTCCAGCTCGGTGATCCATAGCGGCATTGCCTGCTCCATGACAGCCAATGCGCCGAGCGTGGACCAGCGTTTGATCGCCGCCACCTCGTCGTCGGTCACCCCCACCAGCTGCAGGAAGTTCAGACGACCGTTGGCGGTGTCGATAGCCGGCAGCTGTGGATCGGCGACAAAGGCAAGGTGCCGCAGCTTGGTATCGGTATCCAGCGCGATTGGGCCATTGGCATCGAGATGATGCCCGGCCTCGAATACATTGCCGCTGCTGAAGACGTAGCGCGCAAGGTTCTGCATCAGGTTCATCGGCCACGCCGGTGGTTCACTGTGTTTGCTGTCACCTGCCTGTGCAGCAAGACGGAACGTCAGCTCGAAACCAAAACCACTTTCCTGCGGGTCATCGCTCTGCTTGTCGTACAGCTCGGAAAAGCCGTAGCTGACGTAATGCCAATGCGGACGCGGCGACTCGCTCCAATAGACGCTGATGCCGTCCAGCGGATCGTTGCCACCCAGCGTATGCGACAGCAGCGTGCCGAAGTGCCGCGGCTCCTGCCCAGGGTATAGCGCGGCCATTGCCGCGTTGATCGCATCCCAACCCGCAGTACTGATTTCGCCGCTGTTTTCCTGTGCCATGCAGGGCACTCCCATGATCAACCTGCCACCATGATAGTGCCCACGCATGGCGGTGGCGGCCCATTGCTACAGCCGCGCCGCAAACCTCAGCCAATAAACCCTCAACCAACAACCAGGGCGCGCGTCTCCTCCAACCAGCGGCTGGCAAATGCCGGGCTCTTGGCCTTGCCCAGCGCCTTGGCCAGCTCCGGCCACAACTGCTCCAGGCTTACCGCGGTCTTGCTGCGATCGATCTTCAGCTGGATCAGATAGCCCTTCAGGCCCAGATGCTTGCGCACCGACTCGGCCATCCAGTCGCGCAGCTGCTGGTAACGCAGCGGATCGTCACCGAGCTGGGTAGTCATTGGCAGCACCGGTGCTTTTTCAGCACTGCCGGCGACCGCGTCGATCAGCTGCAATGCCGCCAGTTGCGTCAATACGTCATCCGGCGCGCGCAGGCCCTGCGCCATCTGTTGCAACTCGCGCTCATCGCGCTGCCCGTCGACCAGCAACAGCACCGAACGTAATCCCGGCGCCAGCTTCAAGCCACGGTTCTCGATCTCCAGACGGCCAGCGGCCGTCTTGGCATAGATGAATGCCATTCCCCCCCTCCCTCTTTTGTGCATCGCAATACGGTACGCGCGCATCTTTCAGGAGCCCCCGCTCCCGAACATGCCAAGCATCTGCCCGCGTACCGCCCCCTTGCGATCACCACCGCACAGCGGCTTTTCAGCCCAGCTGCACGCTATTTCCCCAGCGCGCGGCGGATTTCCTCCAGTGCGCCCGGGTCGTCGAGTGTCGACAGATCGCCCGGGTCACGCCGTTCCGCCAGTGCCTGCAATGAACGCCTCAGCAGCTTACCCGAACGGGTCTTGGGAAGCGCATTGACGATATGTACCTGCGCCGGCCGCGCCACCGCGCCCAGCGAAGCTGTGACCTGCTGCATCATTTCCGCAGCCAGCTGCTCGCCATCGTCGTTGGGCTTGGCTTGCTTCAAGGTGACGAAGACCAGCGGCACCTGCCCCTTCAGTTCATCATGCACACCGATCACAGCCGCCTCGGCAACGCGCGGATGCGCGGAGATGGCCTCCTCGATCTCGCGCGTACCCAGCCGGTGCCCGGCGACGTTGATCACGTCATCGGTGCGGCCAAGGATGAAGGTGTAGCCGTCTTCGTCGCGGATGGCCCAGTCCAGCGAGCTGTACAGCAACTCCTTGAAGTGACCGAAGTAGCTTTTCAGGAAACGCTCGTCGTCGTTCCAGATCGTGCTCATGCAGCCCGGCGGCAACGGCGGCTGGATCACCAGCACGCCTTTCTGCCCGGGTGGCACTTCCGCGCCGCTCTGCTCATCGATGATCTTCATTTTGTAGCCAAGATTTGGAAAGCCCGGTGAACCGAACTTCACCGGCTTCATATCCAGACCTGGCAACAAGGTCAATGCCGGCCAACCGGTTTCGGTCTGCCAATAATTGTCGATGACCGGTTTGTGCAGCGCGCCGGTGATCCACTTCGCCGTCGGCTCATCCAACGGCTCGCCGGCCAGGAACAGGTACTTCAGCTCGGACAGATCATGCCGATCGATGAAATCCACGTCATGCTTCTTCAACACGCGGATCGCGGTTGGTGAGGAGAACATCGTGCGCACGCCGTACTGCTCGCACAGCGCCCACCAGATGCCGGCATCGGGATTGATCGGCAGGCCTTCGTACAACAGCGAGGTGCAGCCACCAATCAACGGGCCATAGACGTTATAGGAATGGCCAACCGCCCAGCCGACATCGGAGGTTGAGAACATCACCTGCCCCGGCGCGCAATCAAACACTGTGCGCATCGACTGCGCCATTGCCACTGCGTAACCACCCACATCGCGTTGCACACCCTTGGGCTTGCCGGTGGTCCCGGAGGTATACAGCAGATAGCTTGGTTCGTTGGACTCCAGCCATTGCACCGGCACCTCGACATCACCGACCTGCGCACGCAGCGCAGCGTAGTCTTCGTCACGACCGGGGATACGCGGTTCGGCCGCATCCAGACCACGTGAGACGATCAATACTTTCGGTGGCGGGGCAGTGGCTTCGGCGCATGCCGCATCCACCATCGCCTTGTACGGAATCACCTTGCCACCGCGCATGCCGGCATCGGCGGCGATCAGCAGTTTGGGTTTTGCATCGTCGATGCGCAGTGCCAGGTTATGCGCGGCAAAGCCACCGAAGACAACGGAATGCACTGCGCCAATCCGCGCGCAGGCCAGCATCGCGAACACCGCCTCGGCCATGTTCGGCATGTAGATGACGACGCGATCACCGCGGCCGACATCGAGCTTGAGCAGCACCGCAGCGAAGGCATTCACTTCGCGATGGAGATCGCGGTAAGTGAGCTCGCGGGTGACATTGGTTTCGGTGGAGATGGCGACCAACGCAAGCTGGTCGGCGCGCTCGGCCAGATGCCGGTCCACCGCGTTGTAGCAGAGGTTGGTTTCACCACCGACGAACCAGCGCCGGAACGGCGGATTGGAGTAATCCAGGATCTGTTGCGGCGGGCGATGCCAATGGATCGCCTTGGCTTCTTCGGCCCAGAAAGCTTCCGGCTCCTCAATGGAACGGCGGTAGATCTGCTCGTACTGCACGACACCCTCCGGTAACTGCCTGGCTGTGTGCCGAGCATAGTCCGCAGGATGGGTTGGACTCCTTGCGACGATGGTCTTAAGACCAAAGGCTTGGAGGCGGAAATTTCGGGACTACGGGCCTTGGGCGACGAGCTAGAAGCTTGCCCTCACCCCAACCCCTCTCCCGCGCGCGGGAGAGGGGCTCGGATCGCGTCGGCTGCAAGTCTCCCGTTTACGGGAGAGGGGTTGGGGTGAGGGGAAGCTTCTAACAAGAACAGCCTCAGCCTTAGAAAGGGCACTCCGAAACAAACTCCAGCGCCACCCCAGTCAGCGGATGCACAAACCCCAAGCGCCGCGCATGCAGGCATACCCGCAACGCAGGCCGCGCGTCATACATCACATCGCCCACGATCGGATGGCCAATGCTGGCCAGGTGCAGCCGCAATTGATGGCTGCGCCCGGTCACCGGCTCCAGCGCAAGCCGCGTGGTCTGCGCAGCCGCATCGCGCGCTACTACCCGCCAACGCGTCAACGACGGCTTACCCAGTTCAAAGTTCACCATCTGTTTCGGCCGGTTCGGCCAATCACAGATCAGCGGCAGATCAATCTCGCCCGATTCGCCCTCGACCAATCCCTGCACCAGCGCCTCGTAGCGTTTGCTGACCTGGCGCTGCTCAAACAGCTTGGACAAGGCAATCTGCATCGCCTTGCCACGTGCATACAGCATCAAGCCCGAGGTCACCTGGTCCAGCCGATGCACGGTCAGCGCATCCGGGAATTCCAGCTGCAAACGCGAGACAACGCAGTCCTGGTTTTCCGCCAGACGCCCAGGCACGGACAGCAGCCCGGCCGGCTTCTCCGCCACCAGCAGCGCCTCATCGATGTAGTGCAAAGCGATCTTGTCAGTCATATCAAAAAGCAAAATGTAGTGTCGAGCCATGCTCGGCAGAGGCCTTACCAGGCATGCGTCAGAAACATCGCCGAACCGCGAGCCATGGCCGCATCAGCCGGCAAAAAGCTTACCCCTCCCCAGCCCTCCCCTTCGCTCCGCGAAAGGGAGGGAGCGTAGTGCCGAGCCATGCTCGGCAGAGGCCTTACCAGGCATGTGTCAGAAACATCGCCGAATCGCGAGCCATGGCCGCATCAGCCGGCAAAAAGCTTACCCCTCCCCAACCCTCCCCTTCGCTCCGCGAAAGGGAGGGAGCGTAGTGCCGAGCCATGCTCGGCAAAGGCCGCAGCCCTGTAGTGCCGAGCCATGCTCGGCAGAGGCTTCACTCGTAGAGCCCCAGCCGAGCATGGCTCGGCACTACAACAAACAACAAATAAAAAACGGGGAAGCCGAAGCTTCCCCGTTCCTTGCATCACGTCAACCGCCAGCCGTTACAGCAGGTCGGCAACGCCAGCGCGCTCTTCTTCCAGCTCGCCCAGGGTGATGTCGATGTACTTCTTGGAGAAGTCGTCGATCGGCAGATCCTTGACGATGGTGTACTCGCCGTTCTCGGTGGTTACCGGGAAGCCGAACACGACGCCTTCCGGAATGCCGTAGGAACCATCGGACGGCACGCCCATGGTCACCCACTTGCCGTTGCTGCCCAGCACCCAGTCATGCACGTGGTCGATGGCGGCGTTGGCAGCCGAAGCGGCCGAGGACAGGCCACGGGCGGCGATGATCGCTGCGCCGCGCTTGCCGACGGTCGGGATGAAGGTGTTGGCGTTCCATTCCTGATCGTTGATCAGCTCGCCGACCTTGGCACCGCCGGTGGTGGCGAAGCGGTAGTCCGGGTACATGGTCGGGCTGTGGTTGCCCCACACGGTGAAGTGCTCGAAGCTCTCCACGGTCTTGCCGGTCTTGGCGGCCAGCTGGCTCAGGGCGCGGTTGTGGTCCAGGCGCAGCATGGCGGTGAAGTTGCGCGGGTTCAGGTCCGGCGCCGACTTCATTGCGATGTAGGCATTGGTGTTGGCCGGGTTACCGACCACCAGTACCTTCACATCACGCTTGGCAACGGCGTTCAGCGCCTTGCCCTGCACGGTGAAGATCTTGGCGTTCTCGAGCAGCAGGTCCTTGCGCTCCATGCCCGGGCCGCGCGGACGCGCGCCAACCAGCAGGGCCACGTCGACGTCCTTGAAGGCCACCAGCGGGTCAGCGGTGGTCACCACGCCAGCCAGCAGCGGGAATGCGCAGTCTTCCAGTTCCATGACCACACCCTGCAGGGCGGCCTGGGCCTTTTCGTTGTCGATTTCGAGCAGCTGCAGGATGACCGGCTGATCCTTGCCCAGCATTTCGCCAGAAGCGATGCGGAACAGCAGTGCATAACCGATATTGCCGGCAGCGCCGGTTACGGCAACACGAACGGGTGCTTTCATGGGGGTTTCCTCTGCTAAGAAGCGGTTGTGGGGGTAAGGCCGGGCAGGCGCAGGCGCGCTGGCCAGGCTGGAATCAGAAACGGCCACCTTGTCAGGTGGCCGTCGGCGTCAATCAGGCGGCGAGGATCTTGTTCCACTCGGCGACGCGGTCGGCCTTGGCGGCCAGCACGGCGTCGGTATCGCCTTCCAGGGTGATCTTGTTGATCGCATCGCCCTGCTGGATCGCGTCAACCACGTCCAGGCCTTCGAGCACCTTGCCAAACACGGTGTGCTTGCCATCGAGCCAGTCGGTCTTGATGTGGGTGATGAAGAACTGGCTGCCGTTGGTGTTCGGACCGGCATTGGCCATGGACAGCACGCCGCGCTCGTGGCGCACGCCGTTCTTGGTCTCGTCTTCAAAACGGTAGCCCGGGCCGCCACGGCCGGAGCCTTCCGGGCAGCCGCCCTGGACCATGAAATCAGCGATCACACGGTGGAACGCCAGGCCGTCATAGAAGCCATGCTTCACCAGGTTGACGAAGTTGGCCACGGTCAGCGGTGCCTTGTCGGCATACAGCTCGACCTTGATCGGGCCGCGGGAGGTGTCGAAATTGGCGATCAGCGACATGGAAATCCTTAGTAAAGAAGACGACTCTCAATAGCCAGCTAGTTTACACCCGGCTCCGCCCGTGCTGCTGCTCCTCCGCAGCAGCTTGAACCGCGGAAGGCTGAATGGGCAATCAGACGAGTCTGAACGGCAGTTTTCGCACAACGGCCACATAGCGCTATAATGCTGGACTCATTTTCCCCATTTCACGGCACCGGCTGGCCGTCTTTCGCATGTCCATCGAAAATCTTCGCAACATCGCCATCGTCGCCCACGTCGATCATGGCAAGACCACCCTCGTCGACCAGCTGCTCAAGCAGTCCGGCACCCTGTCCGAGCGCACGGTACTTGCCGAGCGCGTGATGGACAGCAACGACCAGGAAAAGGAACGCGGCATCACCATCCTGGCCAAGAACACGGCCATTACCTGGGAAGACAAGAAGACCGGCATCAAAAACCGGATCAACATCGTCGACACCCCGGGACACGCCGACTTCGGCGGCGAGGTGGAGCGCGTGCTGTCGATGGTCGACACCGTGCTGATCCTGGTCGACGCGATGGACGGCCCGATGCCGCAGACCCGCTTCGTCACCCAGAAGGCCTTCGCGATGGGCTTCAAGCCGATCGTCGTGGTCAACAAGGTTGACCGCCCGGGCTCGCGTCCGGAGTGGGTGATCGACCAGGTGTTCGACCTGTTCGACAAGCTCGGCGCCACCAATGAGCAGCTCGACTTCCCGATCGTCTACGCCTCGGCCCTGAACGGCTATGCCGGCCTGGAAGACACCGTGCGTGACGGCGACATGACCGCGCTGTACGAAGCCATCATGCAGCACGCGCCGAAGCCGGAAGTCGACCCGGAAGGCCCGTTCCAGATGCGCATCAGCCAGCTGGACTACAACAACTTCGTCGGCGTCATCGGCATCGGCCGCATCCAGCGTGGCACCCTGAAGAAGGGCATGCAGGTTGCAGTGATCGACCGTGAAGGCAAGAAGCGCAACGGCAAGGTCGGCCAGGTACTGGGCTTCCTGGGCCTGGAGCGCATCGAGCAGGACACCGCCGAAGCCGGCGATATCGTTGCCATCTCCGGCATCCCGGAACTGACCATCTCCGACACCCTGTGCCACCCGGAAACCCCGGAAGCACTGCCGGCGCTGACCGTTGACGAGCCGACCATCTCGATGACCTTCCAGGTCAACAACTCGCCGTTCGCAGGCAGCAAGGACCTGTCCGGCGGCAAGTTCCTGACCAGCCGCCAGCTCAAGGACCGTCTGGACCGCGAGCAGGTCCACAACGTGGCCCTGAAGGTGGAACAGCTGGAAGACGCCGACAAGTTCCTGGTCTCCGGCCGTGGCGAGCTGCACCTGTCGGTGCTGATCGAAACCATGCGTCGTGAAGGCTACGAGCTGGCCGTGTCGCGCCCGGAAGTCATCATCAAGCAGATCGACGGCCAGGCCATGGAGCCGATCGAGCAGCTGGTGGTGGACATCGAAGAAATCCATCAGGGCGGCGTGATGGAAAAGCTGGGCTCCCGCAAGGGCCTGCTGAAGAACATGGAATCGGACGGCAAGGGTCGCGTGCGCCTTGAGTACCAGATCCCGGCCCGCGGCCTGATCGGCTTCCAGAACGAGTTCAAGACCCTGACCCAGGGTTCTGGCCTGCTGTTCCACGTGTTCGACCACTACGGCCCGAAGGAACAGGGCGCCATCGCCAAGCGCCAGAACGGCGTGATGATCGCCAATGCTGCAGGTGCCACCCCGGCCTACTCGCTTGGACCGTTGCAGGAACGCGGCAAGCTGTTCGCCGCCGAAGGCGACAACGTGTATGAAGGCCAGCTGGTCGGCATCCACTCCAAGGACAACGACCTGACCGTCAACGCCATCAAGACCAAGCCGCTGACCAACATGCGCGCTTCGGGCAAGGATGACGCGATCCAGCTGACCCCGGCGATCAAGTACTCGCTGGAACAGGCACTGGACTTCATCGAGGACGACGAGCTGGTCGAGATCACGCCGAAGGAAATCCGCCTGCGCAAGAAGGGTTTGACCGAAAGCGAGCGCAAGAAGTCTTCGCGCGGCTGATGCGTTGACCAGCAACACGCCCTACAACCCGGATCCGCATGCGCATCCGGGACTGGCAGCCATCGCGCTGCTGGAAGCGGGAAAGGCCGTACTGGCCTTTCTCGCTGCGGCTGGCCTGGAAATCTCCGGGCCGGCTCCGCTTCGCAACATCATCAATGCCTTGATCCACCGCGCAGGTGGTGACCCCGAGAACGGCGCGTTCTCGTCGCTGCTGGGCATGATCACCCCCGACACCGTTCACCTCGGCGCCGCTGTACTGGTCGGCTACGGGCTGCTGCGCGTGCTGGAAGCGTGGGGTTTGTGGCGCGCCAAGGCCTGGGCCTCATGGCTGGGCTGCATCTCCGCCGCGCTCTACCTGCCGCTGGACTTCTACGCCATCGTCAAACACCCCGGCTGGGCCTCGTGGCTACTGCTGGCGGTCAACATACTGGTCGTCTGGGTATTGGCCCGCGACCTGGGCAAGCGTCACCGCAAGCGCTGACGCTTCACCTGTAGTGCCGAGCCATGCTCGGCATGAGGCTTGCCCAGCAATCCCGAACACCTCACCTGTAGTGCCGAGCCACGCTCGGCAAGAGGCTTGCCCAGCAACCTCGAACGCCTCACCTGTAGTGCCGAGCCATGCTCGGCATTTCGCATTATCGGTAACGCCTCTGCCGAGCATGGCTCGGCACTACATTCAGAGCATCAGAGCTGCCAGCCCCATCTGCACCACGCATACGGATAATCCTGCGGGCGCTCGCAGAGCCCGGCTCGCACCGGGTTATGCAGCAGGTAGTTGGCGACGCCCCGCAGCGACTCATCACGCCTGATTGCATGATCGTGATAGCCGGTCTGCCAGATTGATCCTGCACCGCCGATGGCCCTTGCTGAGCGCGATTTCAGGCGCTGCAAGCATGCCCCCAGTGATCCGGATTGAAGCTGTAGCAGCAAATGCAGGTGATTGGGCATCACCACCCAGGCAAGGCTGTGGGTGATGCCAGCGAGTTCGCAATGATGGAGCGCTTCGATCACCTGCTCAGCGTTCTTCGGCCGAGCAAACAGCGGTACGCGCCCGGCAGTTACCGTGGTGATTGAATAGATGCTGTTGGGCAGCGATACGCGCCCGAGGCGCAATTTTGGACTGGACATCGCTGCAGCCTGAGGCCGGCGATCTAGTAGGTCCGTCAGGGATTCAAGGCTACACCTGTAGTGGGGGGGGGGGGGGGGGGGGGGGGGGGGGGGGGGGGGGGGGCAGGAGGGGCGGGGGGGGGCCGCGGGGGGGGGGGGGGGGGGGGGGGCGGGGGCGG
>NZ_JBRREK010000028.1:0-71808 GCF_056760235.1 Stenotrophomonas sp. STEN018 | reverse complement strand
CGCCGCTGCTGGGCGGCCTCGTGTCGCCGCGTCGCTCGGCGCGCCGCCGCCCCCCCCGCCGCCCCCCCCCCCCCCCCCCCCCCCCCCCCCCCCCCCCCACTACAGGAAGCAGATGCCGGGCGTTGCCCGGCAACCGCCTTCGATCAGGTCAACGCGATCGAGCGGGTCTTGCGCTCGGCCAGACGCTTTTCAAGATAGTGGATGTTCTGTCCACCGGCCTGGAAGCCCTGGTCGCGCATGATCCGCTGCTGCAACGCGACGTTGGTCTTGATGCCGTCCACCACCATCTCGCTCAGCGCCACCCGCATGCGGGCAATGGCGGTGTCGCGGTCCGGGCCGTGCACGATCAGCTTGCCGATCATCGAGTCGTAGTTCGGCGGCACCTTGTAGCCGGCATAGATGTGCGTATCAACGCGCACACCCGGGCCACCCGGCGGATAGAAGCCGGTGATCAGGCCGGGGCTGGGAATGAAGGTTTCCGCATCCTCGGCGTTGATGCGGCATTCGATCGCGTGGCCGTGCAGCACCACGTCGCTCTGCTTGATGGTCAGCTTCTGGCCGGAGGCAATACGCAGCTGCTCGGCAACCAGATCGATGCCGGTCACCATCTCGGTCACCGGATGTTCCACCTGCACGCGGGTGTTCATTTCGATGAAGTAGAACTTGCCGTCTTCGAACAGGAACTCGAAGGTGCCGGCGCCGCGGTAGCCGATGCGCACGCAGGCTTCCACGCAGACCTTGCCGATCTGCTCGCGCAGCTCGGAGGTGATGCCCGGTGCCGGTGCTTCTTCCACCACCTTCTGGTGGCGACGCTGCATCGAGCAGTCGCGCTCACCCAGGTGGATGGCGTTGCCCTGGCCGTCGGCCAGCACCTGGATTTCCACGTGACGCGGATTTTCCAGGTACTTCTCCATGTAGACCTCACCATTGCCGAACGCCGCCTTGGCTTCGGACTTGGTGGTCTCGATGGAGGCCTTCAACGCGCCCTCGGCATGCACCACGCGCATGCCGCGGCCGCCACCGCCACCGGAGGCCTTGATGATGACCGGGTAACCGATCTCACGGGCGATCTTGGTGTTGGCGACGATGTCTTCGCCCAGTGGGCCGCCCGAACCAGGCACGCACGGCACGCCGGCGGCCTTCATCGCGCGGATGGCTTCAACCTTGTCGCCCATCAGGCGGATGGTTTCCGCACGCGGGCCGATGAAGATGAAACCGGACTGCTCCACGCGCTCGGCGAAGTCGGCGTTCTCGGACAGGAAGCCGTAACCCGGATGGATGGCCTGCGCGTCGGTGACCTCGGCCGCGGCGATCAGCGCCGGGATGTTGAGGTAGCTTTCCGACGACGGTGCCGGACCAATACAGACCGACTCGTCGGCCATGGCCACGTGCTTGAGATTGCGGTCAACGGTGGAGTGCACCGCGACCGTGCGGATGCCGAGGGTGTGGCACGCGCGCAGGATGCGCAGCGCGATTTCACCCCGGTTGGCGATGACGACTTTATCCAGCATGGCCGGCGCCTCAGGCAATCACGAACAGCGGCTGGTCGAATTCAACCGGGCTGCCGTTCTCGCCGAGGATGGCCACCACGGTGCCGGACACTTCGGCCTCGATCGGGTTGAACATCTTCATCGCTTCGATGATGGCCAGGGTTTCGCCAGCCTTGATGGTCTGGCCGACGCTGACGAAGGCCGGCTTGTCCGGCGAGGACGAGGAGTAGAAGGTGCCGACCATCGGCGCGCGCTGCACATGGCCTTCCGGCAGGGCGTTGCCCGGCTTGGCGGTGCCGCCGGTGGAGGCTTCGGTCGGGCCGCTCATCGGCATGGCCGGGGCAGCAACCGGGGCAGCGGCATAGACCGGTGCCGGCGCGGGGACGTAGGTGCCAACCGGGTTACGCGACAGGCGTACGGACTCTTCGCCTTCCTTGATCTCGATTTCAGCCAGGTTCGACTCTTCCAGCAGGTCGATGAGCTTCTTGATTTTGCGCAGATCCATGAGGGCCTCTTTGGTTGCAGTAAGTCAGTAAGGAGTAGGCGCGGTGCGCCCGGGTCAAAGTTCGTAGAAATCGCGCAGCTGCCGGGTACGGTCCTGCGCGTGGGTGGTAAGACAGTGCATCTTCGCGCCATTGCGCGAGGTGCCATCGGCATTGAAGGCGTAGACCGCGTCGCAGTCCTTGTCGCGCAGCTGGATCCAGGCGCGCTGTGCCTCGATCAACTGCTGCTCGGCGGCGCCGCAATGCGTGCAGCTGCCATCGGCGGCCTGCTGCTGCAGCTGGCGGCGGGCCTGCTTGTAAGTGGTGTTCAACAGTGCGTCGGCATCGCTGGCACGGTCGGATGCGCACAGATCGCTCTCCATCATGCTGGTCACATTCGCGCAGTCGATGCCTTCGGCGGCGCGGTCCAGGTTCTGCGCATGGGCAGCTGCCAGCGGCAGGCACACCACGGCCATACCCGTCAGCAACCGTGGCAGCGTGTTCACGCAGCCGCTCCCACGCGGGCCAGTGCGGCGTCCATCGCATAGCGGTAGCTGTCGGCGCCGAAGCCGCAGATCACGCCCACCGCCTTGTCGCTCAGGTAGCTGTGCTGGCGGAACGGCTCGCGCGCATGCGGATTGGACAGGTGGATCTCGATGAACGGAATCGCCACCCCGGCCAGCGCATCGCGCAAGGCCACCGAGGTATGGGTGAAGGCGGCGGGGTTGATCAGGATGAAAGCGGTTCCATCGGCGCGCGCAGCCTGCACCCGGTCCACCAGCACATGCTCGGCGTTGGACTGCAGGTGTTCGCTCTGGTGCCCCTGTGCCTGTGCCTGTGCGGCGAGCGCAGCGTCGATCTGGGCCAAGGTGGTGTGGCCGTAGACGTCGGGCTCGCGGGTGCCCAGCAGGTTGAGGTTGGGGCCGTGAAGGACCAGCAGTTTTGCCATGTGCCAAGGGTCGGCGGGGAAGGGCGGCAGTGTGAGGGAAGCGGGGAATGCTGTCCAGTTCGGCGAAATTAGCAGTGTTTGAATCGTTTGTTTGAATTTTAGAGCTATGCCGGGGCAGCTTGTGGGCCAGTGCCTTTGGCTTGTATGGGATAGCGGCAAGGGGTGCTTGCCATGCCCGAGCCAAAAGCTGCGCTTTGGCGTGATGCGCGGAACTTGCGAGGAAATGAGCGAAGTTGGCCCTTCCCAGGAAGCCGCGACGACAAGAGCCCCTCTCTCGCCCGCGGGAGGGGGGTTGGGGTGAGGGCAGAGCGAAGCAGTCATCTTTGATTTGCGGGAAACCATCTGCGCCTGGCTTCGGACGATGAAGCCAAAGCCAAAGCTCCCCTCATCCGCCCCTCCGGGGCACCTTCTCCCGCAAGCGGGAGAAGGGCGGCAAGGGCCCCATGCCCCATCTTTGCTCGGCGCCCAGCCACAACTGCCAGTAATCGACGGTTAATAGACGACCGGTCTATTTGTAATAAGCTCCACACCATGAACCTATCCCCCAAAGCCCAAGCCACCCGCCAGCACATCCTGGACACCGGTTATCGGCTGGTCCTGCAGAAGGGCTTCGCCGCTCTCGGCTTGCAGGAAATCCTCAAGGCCTGCGCCGTACCCAAGGGCTCGTTCTATCACTACTTCGCGTCAAAGGAAGTGTTCGGCTGCGAGCTGCTGCAACAGTACGTAGACGACTACGGGCGCAAGCTAGAGCTGCTTCTGGCCGACGACGGCAACGGCCGCGAACGCCTGATGCGCTACTGGGACGCCTGGGCGCGTGACCCGGCCGACCCGGCGCAGGGTTGGGCCGAGGAATGCCTGGTGGTGAAGCTGGCCGCTGAAGTGTCCGACCTTTCCGAAGACATGCGCCGCGTGCTCGATCAAGGCGTACAACGATTGCTGCAGCGCATTGCCGCGCTGGTCGAAGAAGGTCGCGCCGACGGCTCGCTGCCGAACGGCAAACCCGCCCTGCATGTCGCCCGCGTGCTGTACCAGATGTGGCTGGGTGCGGCCCTGCTGTCCAAGCTCAGCCAGGACCGCCTGCCGCTGCAACAGGCGCGCGAAGCCACCGAACACCTGCTGTTGTGCGGCAACACCGTCGCAGCCTCTCCCCCCACCAATTGAAGGCAATGCCATGAATGTTCTGTTCGTACTGACCTCGCACGACCAGCTCGGCGACACCGGGCACAAGACCGGTTTCTGGCTGGAAGAGTTCGCCGCCCCGTACTACGTGTTCAAGGATGCCGGCGCCACCATCACCCTCGCATCGCCGGCTGGCGGCCAACCGCCGCTGGACCCACGCAGCGACGAGCCCGATGCACAGACCGCCGCCACCGACCGCTTCCGCAGCGACCCTGATGCCCAGCAGCAGCTGGCCACCACGCTGCCGCTGAAGCAGATCGACGCCGCCAAGTTCGATGCGGTGTTCTACCCCGGCGGCCACGGCCCGCTGTGGGATCTGGCCCGCGATGCCGATTCCATTGCCCTGATCGAAACCTTCGACCGCGCCAACAAGCCGCTGGGTCTGGTCTGCCATGCACCCGGCGCGCTGATCGCCGCCCGTGCTGCCGACGGCAAGCCACTGGTTGCTGGCCGCAAGGTCACCGGCTTTTCCAACAGCGAAGAAGACGCCATCGGCCTGAGCGCGGTGGTGCCATTCCTGATCGAAGACGAGTTCACCCGCCTCGGCGGTGATTACAGCAAGGGGCAAGATTGGGCGCCTTACGTACTCAGTGACGGCCACCTCGTTACCGGCCAGAACCCGGCCAGCTCTGAAGCCGTGGCCAAAGCGCTGCTCGCACAACTGGCCGGAGCCCCGTAGCCCGGGTAAGCGAAGCGCACCCGGGAAACAAGCGATCAACAACGCCCCCAAATTTGCATCCGACAGACGTACCTATACCAAGGAATCGGCAATGAAGATCTTCTACAAAACCCGCGCGACTGCCACCGGTGGCCGCGCCGGCCGCACCGCATTGGACGACGGCACCCTCGGCTTCGACTTGGCACTGCCAGGCTCCAACAAGGCCGGCACCAACCCCGAACAGCTATTCGCCCTCGGCTACGCCGCCTGCTTCGACAACGCCTTGCCAGTAGCCGCCAAGCAGCTGCAGTTGCAGCCGGCCGGCACCGCCACTTCGGTGGAAGTCGGCATCGGCCAGACCGCCGAAGGCGGCTACGCGCTGGATATCGACCTGCACGTAGAAGTGAAGGGCCTGCAGCAGGCCGATGCCCAGCGACTGGTCGAAGCCGCACACAAGATCTGCCCGTACTCCAACGCTACGCGCGGGAATGTTGATGTTCGCCTGCACGTAACCGCTGTCTGATTCCGGAATCAAAGCCAGATCAGTGGGTAGCGCGAGTAAATACTTGTGGGAGCGGCGTCAGCCGCGAAGCTGACGCTGCTTACGCGACTGGTATCTGTGTCACCTGAATATGTGCTTGCTTCGCGGCTGACGCCGCTCCCACAAAAGACCGATGCCCGGGCTCTGACCAGGATTCCTCCCCTCTCAACAGGAGACAAACATGCGCAGCGCCATCCACACCACCTTCGGTGAACCAGCCGACGTATTGGCCTTGGGCGACAGCCCCATCCCCCAGCCCGGCCCCGGCGAAGTACGGATCAAGACCCTGCTTGCGCCCATCCACAACCACGACCTGTGGACCGTACGCGGCAAGTACGGCTACAAGCCAACTTTGCCAGCCATCGGCGGCAGCGAAGCGGTAGGCATCGTTGAAGCACTGGGCGAGGGCGTCGAAGGCATCACCATCGGCCAGCGCGTCATGGCCGCCTCGGTGCACGGCACCTGGGCCGAATACTTCATCGCCCCCGCACGCATGGTCATTCCAGTGCCGGACGGCATCGCCGATGAAGCCGCAGCACAGCTGATCGCCATGCCGCTGAGCGCGCTGATGCTGCTGGAATTCCTGCAGGCCGAACCTGGCCAATGGATCGTGCAGAACACCGCCAACGGCGCCGTCGGCAAGACCCTGGCCATGCTCGCCGCCGCGCGCGGTGTGCACGTGCTCGGACTCGTGCGTCGCGATGCAGGTGTCGATGAACTCAAGGCACTTGGTATCAACAACGTGCTGTCGACAACACAGTCGGACTGGAAGTCGCGCGCACAGGCATTGCTCGGCGACAAGCTCGCACACGCAGCAGTCGACTCCATCGGCGGTCAGGCCAGCGCGGATCTGGTGGCACTGCTCGGCGACAACGGCACGCTGGTCTCGTTCGGCACCATGGCCGGCGAAGCCATGCAGATTCCCTCCGGCGACCTGATCTTCAAGCAGGCCACAGTGAAGGGCTTCTGGGGCAGCAAGGTAAGCCAGCAGATGTCGGTGGAGAACAAGCGGCGCTTGGTTGGTGAGCTGCTGCAGCGAGTGCTGAGCGGCGAATTGCAGCTGCCGGTGCAGGCGATCTACGAGCTGGGTGATGTTGCCGAAGCAGTGACCGCCAGCTTGCTGCCGGGCAAGACCGGAAAGGTTATGTTGAAGCCTTGAGTGGACAGCGTTGAAAGGTAGAGAAGCAAAGGCCTCGCATCACGGTGCGAGGCCTTTACCAGCAGGGTCGCGATGTTACTTCGTCTCTCGCTTGCCCAGGTACCAATCGAACGCCATCACCTCGTCCCAGTTCCTGCCCATCTTTGCCAGGATGTCCTCGCGTTGCATTGCCAGCAGGAATCGCTTCTCGATGGCGTTGTCGATGGCAGCGGCGGCGGCTTTCATGAAGCCGTCGCGGTTGCCATAACGCTCTTCAACGGAACGGCGCGGATCATTTGCGGCCACGCGCTCCGCACGTGTTCGCGCAAACGGAATGAACGCGCCATTGAGCCCGGAGATGTAGCCGAAACGTGCAAGTTCCGGCGACTTCCAATTCCATGCGGTGAAGGTGCCAAGCGGCACCGACGACATGGCACCGCGCCAGCCGCCCAGCTCGTTACCGTCGCTATCGACGGCAGGCACCAGCAGCGGATAAGCGCGGCCGACGCGGACCGGCTCGCTGATGATGCCGTTGCGTGCGTAGTCAGCACCCAGCTGGATCTGCCAAAGCGGCGGCGGACTGCTTGGTACGCGGATACCTGGGATGGTTGGGAACCCAGTCTGCGATGCTGCAACCAAGGTAGTGCCCGGAACCGGTGCAATCGAGGGCGGCGGAGCACGCCCATCGAGCGTCCACGTCCTGAGATTTTCGAGTTGAGCGTTCATGCCGTCGGCAAGGTCGACGTTTGCGTTGTAAGGGTAGGCGGCGTCTTTGCCCGCCTTGGTAAAGCTGCCTGGTGTGCGCAGTGCGTGCGGAACGCCCGCGAAGAAATACAGGCGGCTGTCCGTGCCCAACGCGACCGGCTGGCTGCCATCGGTGGTGGTCTGCAGCAGCGAGGCGTTGCGCGCCCAGTACTCGGAGCTGCTGATGATGTAGATGATCTTCGGCACGGTGTTGTCGTGTACCGCACGATCCAACAAGCCGGCATGGCCGCTGCCGTCGATGTCAGGCGTCGGGGTGTCTGCAAACGGATACAGATCAACCGCGCGCAGATTGCTCATCACCGAGCTTCCGGCCTCGCCAGGCAGTGCGTAGCGGTGATTGAAGGAGCCCCGTCCCGCGCCGGCCGTGGTGATCAGCATGCCGTCGAACACACGCTGGCCGTTTGCGCCGGTGTTGAACCCGCGATAGATGAAGTCCCGTAGAAAGCGGCCGCCTTGCGAGTAGCCATAGGCGAAGACCGCTGCCGCATCATCGGCGCGATTGTTCAGTTCGGACGCGATCTCGCGGTTCTTGAGGTGCGCGGCGAAATCACGAAACGCAGCCTGGCCAAGCCCCATGACAGGCGCATTCTCGCCTTCGTACACAAGGCTGAAGTAAGCATCTTTCGCCGCGGGGGTGTTCAGTGTGATGGAGCAGCGTGGATCGGCCGTTGCGTCGCTGGTTGCAGCGCCGAAACGCCATGCATCACGTGGCAGCATGGTTCCTGGGTCGTCGAAGCTTTCGTGCAAACGCAGCGCGGCCTTGGCTTGCTTGGCGTCGTAAGCACAATAAAAACCGTTGGCTGTGAGATCGAAGGTCTTTTGATCGGCCGCCATCTCGTCAGCGGCGAAGGTAGCTCGCACAGCGCTGTGCACACGTGCCACTGGGACCTGCAGGCCAAACTGATCCGCATCCAAGCGGGCCTGCCATCCGACCCACGCCAGCGAATAGCCCAGCTTGAAGAACGTCGGGTCCGCCAATTTCTCGACCTTGTCGGGCGACATCAAATCCAGCCCGTCTTCGGTTTCAAAGAAAAGGCCGTCCATTTCGGTCCGGCCGCGATTGCTTGCTTCCACCAGCGTGGTGTGATTTCCACGCGCGGCGTCGACCGGGCGAATCATCACAAACGGACCGGAATATTCGACCAACCCACGCGCATTACGGGGCGCATGGCGGATGTCGGCGACATCGCGGGCCGAGGTACTACGGGGATCAATGGCGTAGTGAACGACGCCCTGTAGCACTTCATACGCGCCAACTCGGTCGAACGCTTGTCCGTTCACCCACGGCTGCCGGCTGACAACCTCGATCGATATGACCTCGGCGCGTGCCAGCGGTGTGGCAAGGATGCCGGCAAGCAATGCGACGTACTTCAGCATGATGATCTCGTTTGATTGAATGCAGAAATCGCAGGCACATGGGATCTATAACGACGGCCGGTATGGCTGGCGAGAAGAGGTGTGCGGTGTTGTACGAAGTGGCCCGAAGTCGACGCGGGGGAAGTGTGGTTCTACGCAGTACGTGCAGGGAAAACAGGCTTGCGTTGCGTCGCGGAACTGTTTGAAAGCGTTCTGGAGAACAGCTGTGCAGTCGCAAGCCCAAAGCAGGGCATTCCGACGCTTTCTGCCCGACTGTTTAGTAACCGAAAGCGAACCTGCCATCGTCCCGCGCTGCGAGCGATTGGCGGTGGCCGAAACACGGAGGGCGCTGCGGTTGCATGGACTTCTTGGGCACCTCCTGTGAGTTGGTGTTGTAGTTGACCATAACACGGGATTTCTGGCCGTCAATATGCCAAAGCCCATGACTGATGACCTATCAACTCACATCGAATGCGACGTAACCCCGGTTATGCCGTTAACCCCGAAACCGCTCCAGCACACCCGCAGGATAATCCCGCTGGAACGGCAGGTCCTTGCGGTGCGCGTAGCCGATATAGCAATCGCAGCGCTGGTTCGGGCAGCCGCGCGGACGCAGCTGGGCCGCAAAGCTGCCGTCATATAGATTGCCCAGCGGCTCGGCGACGAAATGGCAGCGCTTTACGTTGCCGTCGCCATCCACTGACACCACGTTCTCGCCGGTGAAGCAGGGTGCGCCCAGGCTGGCCGAGGGTTCGAGGTTGAACTGGAAGTGCGGGTCCACGCGCTGTAGCTGTTGGATCTCGGCATCGCTGTAGTAACCCACAGGCCGCTCGTCATAAGCGTTGATCCACATCGGCACCTTGTCTGGCAGTTCACCGCGCAGCAGCTGGATCTCTTCCAGATGCTCACGCATCGCAACCATGCCAACCGTGTAACGCACGCCGCGCCGGGCCAGTTCATTGCAGCGGGCCAGGAAGGCGGCGCGGCTTACCTGCCCCGGGTGATAGGTGCACCACAGCGCGAAGCTGTCGAGATTGACGTCGTCCAGCCAGCGCGTGGCTATGCACAGGTTGGTCTGTATCACCACGCGGCGGACGTGCGGCATGTGACTCAGCTGCACCATCGCCTCGCGGTAGTGACGGCGCACCAGTCCTTCTCCCCACGGCGTGAACAGCACCGACAGCTCCATCGTCTGCTGCTGCGCCCAGTCGACAAAGCGCGCAAGGTCCTCGGCATCCCGGCGCAGGGCGGCGCGGGTGTCGTAGGTCTTGGCGAAGGGACAGTACGGGCAGTCGTAATTGCAACTGCTCAGCCGGCCGCGATAGAGGATGGAAAGATGCATGCGCGGCTCAATCCAGCTGGTAGTCGCGCATGCGCTCGGCCACGCCGGCGGAGATCAGCCACGGGCCAATGGTGTCGGCACGGGCAAGCCCGGTGTCGTTCAACGCAACCAGTGCATCCTCGCGCGTGGCCAATCCTTGCTCTAACAGCTCGCCCAGCTGCGGCAGATCTTCGAAGCACTCCGTGCCGAAGCGCTCGCGGTACTGCGCGAGATCCAGGCCCGGCTGCGCCAGCAGTGACTGGATCACGAAGCGGCGACGGCGCTCATCCTCATCCAGCCGCACGCCATAATCGATGTGGGCGAAGGAGGCCTCATCGCGTTCCAGGTAATGCGCAAGAATGTCCGCCACCGAGCTGCGGCTGACGCCGTACTCGCTGGAGTAGTGCAGGCCGCTGGTATACGAGCGGGCGCCGCAGCCGATGCCGACCATGCCGTCGCTCTGGCAGCAGTAGGCCGGCCCACCGGAATCCGGCGCGTTCGCCGCGCGGAACATGCGCATCGATACCTGCTCATAGCCCGCGGCAAGCAGGCGCTCGCGGCCGGCTTCATACAGCGCCAGCCGGTTGTCCACCGACTCGGGATGAATGACGAAGGAGCGCTTGCCGCCTTCCTTCGCACCGATGCGGTCCAGCCCGGTATGCGGGCGCACGTACAGCGGGTAGAGGTACAGCTCTTCCGGCTGGAAGGCGAGGGCGCTGTCGATCGAGGTCAGGAAGCTGGCTACGGTCTGCCCGGCGATGCCGTAGATCAGGTCCAGGTTGAGCGTTGGGATGCCCACTGCACGTATCTGCGCGATGGCTTCCTCGACCACCGCGCGTTGCTGTGGACGCACCAGCGAGCGTACTTCGGCATCGCTGAAACTCTGGATGCCCATGCTGACGCGGTCAATACCGGCGTCGCGGCAGATCTTCATCTTCGCCGCGTCCACGGTTTCCGGCGACACCTCGATGCCTGCGGGAATCGAATGCAGGTCGATATTGGCGTGGCGCTGCACGAAGTCGAACAGCCGCTGCAGCTGCGGCGCATCCAGATAGGTAGGCGTGCCGCCGCCCAGCGCGAAGCGCACGAAGCGGTGCTCGCCCAAAGCCTCAGCGGTCACCCGCAACTGCTTCTCCATCTGTGCCAGATAGGCCTCCACCTGCGCCGGCGCCGGCCGCGCCATCGCGAACAGGTTGCAGAAGCCGCAGCGGTAGCTGCAGAACGGCACGTGCAGGTACAGGAACAACGCATCACGCGGCTCACTCGCCCATGCATCGGCAAGCAGTGGCGGCTGTGTGATCGGCCGGTATGCGGACTTGTGTGGGTACGAGTACGAATAGGCCTGGTAGGGCTCGAGCTGCAGCAGCTCGGACAATCGATGGGCGGTCATGGGCTCAACACAAAATGCGCATAGGGGACGTTCATTACCGTCTCGTGGGCGAGCCGATGGCCGTGGAAGCCATCCTCGCCGTAAGCGGTGCCATGGTCGGAACAGATGATCACGAAGGCTGGCCCGCGCGCGCGCAAGGCCGCTAACAACGCCGCCAACTCGCCATCAACGTAGCGCAGCGCGGCGCAGTGGCTGTCCAGTCCATCAGCGTCGCAGCCGGGCAGGTAATGCCGGTTGGGCTGGTGGATGGCCGAGACATTGATGAAGATGAAGCAGCGCTGGTCGCCCGCTGCCTGCAGGCGCTCGCAGGCCAGTGCCACCTGACGCTCAGTAGAGTCGATCGCGGTCACGCCGAGCTCCGGCTGCCAGTGGCTTTCCTCGAACAGGCCCGGCAGTTGCGAGCCCAGCGCATTGCGACGGTTGAAGAAGCCAACGCCGCCAATGCAGATGGTGCGGTAGCCCTGGTCACGGAAGCCGCCGACGATGTTGGCACGGCCGGAGAACACGAAGGTTTCCGGCACGATGGTCTCGCTGCCTTCAAACTCCAGCGCGAACAGGCGCGGATGCGGACCCGGCCGCGCAGGCGTGGGCAGGAAGCCGGCAAAGAACGCTGAGTGCGCCGCATAGGTGAAGCTGCCCGGCGTATGTCGCAGGTCCCAGCCGGTGGCCGGCAAGTGCGGCGCGAGCACCGGCAACTCGCCGCGCTCGAAGCAGCGCTGGGCCGCATCGAAGCGCAGGGCATCTAGGGTGATCATCACCACGTCATGGCTG
Organism: Stenotrophomonas sp. STEN018; assembly: GCF_056760235.1. Classification (NCBI taxonomy): domain Bacteria; kingdom Pseudomonadati; phylum Pseudomonadota; class Gammaproteobacteria; order Lysobacterales; family Lysobacteraceae; genus Stenotrophomonas; species Stenotrophomonas sp. STEN018. The sequence continues at coordinate 59,768 of NZ_JBRREK010000028.1, read as the reverse complement.
CCGACGATGCGGTGCATGTCGGGCAAGCTGGTCTCAAGCATGGGTGTACTCATTGATGGCAGAACGCGCAGGCGGCAACAGCGCCTGGTCTTCGTAGGTGGTGCGCCCGGCATGGCGCAGGTCCAGCAGCAGGTCGCCGAAGCCATTGGCTTCCAGCACCCAACTGCGCGTGCCGCGCACGATCAGGTCGAAGCCGATCATGCGGCAGGCGGGGAATGCAGCCGCGGCTTTCGCCGTGGCTGCTTGCAGATGAGTGATGGCATCGGCATTCAACAATGCTTCCAACTGCGTGCGTGCATTGCCCAGGTGCAGGTTGGTCAGCGCGCCCGCGCTCATCCGTGCCACCCGCTGCCGTGGCTGGCCATCCAGCGCGACCACGCGCACGTCATAGCGGCGGCCATCGCTGCCCGGCACGGTGGGCTTGGGAATCCAGCGTTCGATGTAGGCGCCTTGCTCGGCCAGCAGGTTCACCAATCGGGCGATATCGCGGTGGCGGTCGTAACGACGCTGCCGCAGCGAATTGAACACCCGCCAGCGGCCGTCCTGCTCCACCAGTTCCGCTGAACCATAGGCCACTTCGCGCCCATCGCGGTTGCGCGCGTAAGCCAGCACCCCGGCACCAGACGAACCGTAGCGGGCCTTGATGAAGACACGCTCGCAGGCGGAATCGCGCAGCCGCGCGCACAGGTCTTCATACCCACTGATCGCACTGAACAACGGCGGCACCGCCACGCCCGCATCGGCAAGCGCTTGCTGGCAGCGGAGCTTGTCCGACATGCAGGCCAGATCGGCCGGTGCATTGAGGTAGCGCGGCCCCGCCGGAAGCGAAGCCAGTACATCGGCAAAGCCGGCATACCAGAACTGCTGATGTACCAGCTCGCCATGCGCGGCCGGCATCGGGGCATGCCCGGCAGCACCTGACAATTCCCAGCCGCGCCGCACCAATGCCTGGTGCAGCTCAGGTGCTTCGCCCGGTGATTCCAGCTTGACGATCGCACCGGGCGCCTGCGCGAGTGCTTCAAGCAGCCGCGCAGGCTCGGCGAGCAGGGTTTCGTAGTCGAACACATGCGCGGCAGGCGCGCCCTGATCATGCAGGGCACGTTGCAGCCACGCGATACGGCGGCTGCCGCGCGGGCCGATCAACAGCCAATTGGCCATCTTCGCCTTACTCGGACACCGCCACGTAGCGGTCGCCATCGTCTTCTTCTTCCGGGTCGTCCAGCACCACGGTGCACGGCAGCGCCTGCAGCTTCTGCTGCCAGGCCTCGGAAATGTAGTGGTGGCTCAGGTCGATGCGCTGCAGGTTGCCGAGATTAGGGCTCTCGCACAGCGCCTGCGCGCCGACATCGCCGATGGTGCCCAGCGACAGATCCAGCGTCTGCAGCGTGCCCAGCCACGGCTCACCGGCCAGCCACACGGCCAACTCGTCGCTGATCAAGGAATTGCGCAGGCCCAGATACTGCAGGCGCTCCGGCCCGATCGCCGACAACAGGTGCTGGTAGACCGCTACATCGCCATCAAAGCCATAGCCGTCATCGCCAAGCCAGAGCTCAAGATGGCGCAGCGCCGGCAGCGTGGAGTTGGCGATGGCAATGACGATCTCGTTCGGCAGGCCGCCGCTCTCGATCGCCAGTTCCTGCAACGCTGCATGCGCGAAGGGCTGTAGTTCAAGTTCGGAGGTGCCCCGGATACGCAGCGATTCCAGGCCCGGGAAGGCCTCCAGCAGCGGGTTGTAGGAGATCTGGTTGATCCACGACATCTCGCAGTCTTCGAAGGTCATGTCGCCCACGAACAGCGCCTTCAGGTTACCCAGCTCGGCACGGCGCGCAATCAGTCCATCGATCAGGCCCTGCGGGCCATCACTGGAAGCCTCATCCCATGCACCGATGACCAGCACTTCAATCGACTTCGGATCAACCCGCTCGAAGAAGTTGGCCAGCAGTTCTTCCTGGCTCTCGTCGCTGTCGTATTCCTGCATCAAGCGGTAAGCGACATCGCCAGCTACGGCCGAGCCACCCATCTTGAAGTCGACGACTTTCTTGCCACGATAAACCTGCGTGTATTCGCCAATGGTCACGGTACGTCCTTGCCGGAATGGTGCCGTAGCATAACCGAGAGATTGGTGATGCTGGCAGCAAGGCATCACGTTTGCGATAGCGCAGGCTGCGTTAGTCGTTCCGCAATCATCCTGTGGTAGCGCAACAAACAAGCGCAAAGAAAAGCAGTAAGGCTAAAAGAGCGAAGCAAGCTCGAGCCCCCTCCCTTGCGCAACGCGCAGGGGAGGGTTGGGGAGGGTTGGGGAGGGGTGCACTTCGCAGTGAACCAGCACCCCAATCATCCCCAGCTTCGCGGCTCACGCCGCTCCCACAAAAGCGCGGAGACGTTCACCCGCCCTTTGGAGCTGTTCACCGGATACGGGCGCTACAACAGCAATCGCCTGAGAGAAGCTTGCACACGACGGCACACGGGCCGCTGCCACCACCCAGCCCCTGAATGCGCCATCCATTCAAGCATCCCGTTGTAGCTCACAAATTCCAGGCAGAGACCGACCTCATGCACCTCAAGCGCCTTCAACACCCAGCACGCAGTCAACCGCACGCAAGGATCAAGCCCAGCCTCGCCTTGATGCTCCTGGTCGCGTTCAGCACCAGCAGCCAAGCCTCGCCCCAAGCCGCCAAACAAAACCTCCCGCCTTTTGCACAGGTCATCGAGCGCGAAGTCCCTGCCATCATGCAGGAGGCCAAGATCCAAGGCATGGCGGTCGGCCTGATCGTCGACGGCAAGCTGGCGTATGCACGGGGCTTTGGCTATGCCGATCACGCTGGCAAGGTGGCAGTGACGCCCGATACCGTATTCGTCGCGGCCTCCCTGTCAAAACCCATCGCCAGTTGGGTAACGATGCGTCTGGCCGATCAGGGGCGTATCCAGCTTGATCAACCTGTGGCAGATCTAGTGTCGCCATGGCCGCTGGCGCAAGCGTCATACGACTACCGCAAGATCACGCCGCGTCATCTGCTTTCCAACAGCGCCGGCACCAGTCTTGGCGGCTACCAGGGCTGGCTTGATTTCAAGGAGCTGCCAACACTCGAACAATCGCTGGCCGGGCAGACCAACGGGCGCGGTGCGGTCGAGCTGATCGCTCCGGCCGGTAGCAGGTTTCAATACTCCGGCGGTGGCTACACCTTGTTGCAGTTGGCCATCGAGCGCACCACCGGGCGCAGATACCAGGATCTGGCGCGTGAACTGGTATTCAAACCGCTGAAAATGACGCATACCAGCGTTGCGATGAGCCCGGCGGCAATCGCAGGTGGGGCGGAAGGACATGGTGATGATGGCAGCCCGCTGCCCATGCGCTACTACGTCGAGCAGGCGCCTTCGGGCTTGAGTACCACCGTCAGTGACTTCTCGCGTTGGATGATCGCAGGCATGCAGGGTAGTCGAGGCGCACATCCACTGGGTCAAGCACAGCTTTCACAGCTCTACACGCCAGCGGAGCTGAGCACGCCACGTACGCCGACCGAGGGGGTGTATGGGTTGGGCCATTTCATCGAGCGCCTTGCCGATGGCAGTGTTGCCGTCGGTCATGACGGGCGTAACCAGGCTGGCTTCCGCTCCAACTTCCTGATGCGCCCCGCAACGGGTGATGGCATCGTATTTTTCAGCAACTCGCGTAGCGGCTCGGCGCTGGACCGCATCGTCTGCCTATGGCGCGCCGATGTGGCAAAGGCGGACCCTGCCAGCGTGTGCCAGAAGTAAGCAGTTCAGCCGTGCTGGCGCTGCGAACCAGCGCCAGCCATGGGCTCAACCCCGGGAACTACAGCGAACTACAAACCGCCGCATAGTTCCCTTGGCTGATATTGAGATATTTCACGCCGTTGTAGTACTTGTAGCCAACACCCATGACCCGATGCCCACTCTCCGTCGGGAACACTACGAATTCATACTCATCGCCGAACAGCGGATCAGCCGGTGTGAAGCTCAGGTTGACCTTGTCGCCAAGATCATCGTGCTTCCTGCGCCAAGTGACCTTTCCTTGCAGGGCTTCACCCAGCAGCTTCACCTCCGCCCGCTGTGTCTTGAGATTCCAGGAAATCAACTCCGGGCCAGTCGAATCTCCCTCGACCTTGCAGATCGTTGTCTGGGCGAAAGCGGGCGTGGCAACCGCGAACAGCAAGAGGGTTGCCAAGTTGTATGGTTTGATTCGCATTGGTGAGTCCAGTGGTTCGGGCCAGAGCTGGTAAGCAACTCCGCGCCGCGCTGTAGCAGATGCATGTAGATGAGCGCCGTGGTTCAAGATCATGGTACCGGTTCGACCAGCCGGCTCACGCGCTCCAGGTCGAAAGTGGGGGCAATTTGCGCAGATAACGCGGCAATAGCGTCGCGGCAACAAAGAGTTGGCGGTCAGTCCAGCAGATAGCCATCTGTAGAAACCACCGCCTCCAGGTCAATCTGTGCAAACTCCGGGGTTGTGAACAAGGACCGGCGACAGTGTCTGTTGTGGATCGAGGACGTACGCGGGTATCGCGTCGGGTTCCGTGTAGGACCCTGATTCCGCTATCGGAAGCAATTATTGGATGGGTATGCCTTGGCGCCGTCACTCTGACGTTCCTCGACATCGCATAAGCGATCTCGTATTGCAGAAATCAATTGAGTCCCCTGTGCTTGTCCTGGCCGCTGGCCGCCGCGAACTATCGAGCTGTTGTCTTCGTATCCATTAGGTGCTGCTCTCTCAATAGCAAGAACAGCGGCAATGCGAGCGATGGGCCAACCACCAGGCTGGACAACGGCAACCACAGGCGCCGCATCCCCAGTCTGCGGCCCTCAACGCATATGAGTGTGATGGTCGCTAGTCCGGAGACAAGTACATCTGCCCAGGCGAAGGCTGCAATGTTGCTGGAGGTCGCCTGCTGCAGCAGGAGCGGTATATTGAGGCCGTTTTCGGATAGCCACGGGACAAACTGAGCCAGGGGCAAGGCTGTGCCGATGATGCAGAGAAGTAGGTAAAAAAACCGCATATTGCTCTCCGGGCGCGTTCAGATGGTTGTCTTCAAGGGGGATTATCGCTTGGCTCAAGGACGCCGGGTAGCCGCTGAGTACGGGGAATGGTCGTTCCATGGCCGGAATTGTTTCCGGGGGGCAGAATCCGTGGCCCCACGCTCTTACCAACGAACACCTCGCCCAATTTCCCCCGGCGGCTTGGAAGCGCCAAGGCCCTACCAAACCCAATCCCTTTCAGCGCATAGTGAAGTCCCTGCCGGCGAGCCTGCCTGTGAGTACATCCGCTTCGTCGACGCCATTTCTTTCCCGGCCCCGGAGTCTTTTCTGGCCGTTGCAGATCGGTGGTTGGTTCGCCTACTTCGTGCTGCATTTCCTCACGGCAATGGGCGACGGAAAGTCGCTGGACTATGTGTTCGCGTCGCTGCTGGTGGCTTTGTGCGGGTTCGCCATCACCTGCGTGCTGCGGCTGGGCTATCGCCGGTTGTGGGGCAAGCCGCCGCTGGTGATGCTGGGTCTGGCGGCGCTGATGCTGGTCGTGGCAGCCGTGATCCATATGAAGTTGAGCGTCACCATCACCTTCCGCTACTGCGACAACTGCACGATCCGTAACCTGTTGGGTTACATGTGGTACTTCGGAACGTCGCTGTATCTGCTGCTGGCTTGGAGCGGCCTGTATTTCGGCATCACCTTGGCCCAGCAGCTGCAGCGGCAGAAGGAAGTGGCATTGCGCACGGCCAATGCGGCGCATGCCGCGCAGTTGCGGATGCTGCGTTATCAGCTCAATCCGCACTTTCTGTTCAACACGCTCAATGCAATCGCCACGCTGGTGTTGGATGATCGCCGCGACACAGCCTATCGCATGATCTGTGACCTTTCGTCCTTCCTCCGCCATTCGCTGGAGTCGGATCCGGAGCAGGCGGTGGCGCTGGCGCAGGAGGTGGAGGTGCTGAACCTGTACCTGGATATCGAGCGCCTGCGCTTCGGCGAGCGGCTTTCCTTCGTGGTGGATATCGAGCCTGATGCGGGCGACGCGCTGGTGCCCAGCCTGATCCTGCAGCCCTTGGTGGAGAACGCCATCAAATATGCGATTGCAGCCAATGAAGAAGGCGGGCACATCGTGCTGGTCGCGCGGCGCAAGAACGACATGCTGGAGCTGCACCTGCGCGACGACGGGCCGGGTATCGCTGCTGCGCCACCGGCGGCGGGCACCGGTGTGGGCTTGGCGAACACGCGCGAGCGCCTGCGTGTCATCTACGGTGACCGCTACCAGCTGAGCCTGAGCAATTGCGAGCCACGTGGTGTTGATGTACGGCTGTGCCTGCCGTTCTCGATTGAGGCGGTGTCCTGAGATGGCCGCCATTCGCACCCTGATCGTGGATGACGAGCCGCTGGCCCGGCGGGGGATTCAGCTGCACCTGCAGCGCCATGCGGACGTGGAGATTGTTGGCGAGGCCGGCAATGGCCGGCAGGCGCTGCAGGCCATTGCCGAGCTGCGCCCGCAGCTGATGTTCCTCGACGTGCAGATGCCGGGAATGGACGGCTTTGGCGTGCTGCGTGCCTTGCCGGCCACGCAGGTACCGCTGACCGTGTTCGTGACCGCCTACGACCAGTACGCGGTGGCTGCGTTCGCGGCCAGTGCCTTGGATTACCTGCTCAAACCAATCGACGACCGGCGCCTGGACGAGGCGATGCAGCGTGCGCGCTCACGCTTGGCGGTACGCAAGGCCGAGGATCACTACGAGCGCCTGCTCAAACTGGTGGCGACGCTGCCGGATGTCACCCGCGCCCAGCTCGATTCCTTGCTGCTCGATGGGGACGCAAGCGCTGGCGGTAAGTTGAGCATCCGCGATGGTCAGCGCGTGCTGCGTATCGAACTGGATACGATCCGCTGGATCGACGCGGCGGGCGACTATATGTGCCTGCACACCGACGATGAAACGCATGTCCTGCGCAGCACCATGCAGGAGCTGGAGCGGCGGCTGGACCCGCGGCGGTTTGTGCGGGTGCATCGCTCCAGCATCGTCAACCTGGAGCGGGTCAAGGCTCTGCGACCGCATCACAATGGCGAGTGTTTCCTGGCGCTGGACTCGGGCCATGAGCTCAAACTGTCGCGAAGCTACCGCGACAAGGTGCGGGTGATTGGCGGGCGGTTGGTGGCCGCCGTTTAACGCTTCGGCGCAAACCGCCAACGGTTCGTCGCGGACCAACAGACAAGCTGCGTACTGGCAGCGTTCAATGCAGTGGTACCCACCCTGCACCTGTCTGGAGCCGCGATGTCCGCACTTGCCTTGTTTCTTGGCGCCGCCGTTGTAGCGGCGCCCTTGCCCGCGCCCGACGCGGCCACACTGGCCTCGATCGAGGCGACCTGCTTCGATTATGTGGACGGTCAGCTGCAGGGCGACACCGAACGGGTGGCACGGGCGCTGCACCCGGACCTGGCCAAGCGCATGGTCATAGGCGACACGCCCTACGAGCGGCTCGGCCTGCGCCGCATGAGCAAGGAAGAGCTGGTTGGCCTCACCCGGCAGGGCGCGTTGAAGACGCCGGAGCCGCAATGGAGCCGCAGTTGCAAGGTGCTGGACGTGACCGGCAACGCCGCCTCGGTGCGCTTGGAGACGCCGTGGTTCGTCGACTACTTCCACATGGGCAAGTTCGGCGAGCGCTGGATCATCGTCAACGCGCTCTGGTACAGCAAACCCAAGTGAACAGGGTGGCGGTAAACACACGGCACTCAACAGGACGGCATATGCGACATATCGAAGCGATGATGATGGGCCTGCTGATCGCAGGCTGCGGGATGACAGGGCAAACGATCGCAGCGTCTGCGGTGCAGGCTACGGATGCGGCTGGCACAGGTAGTCGCGCAGGGAAGGCGCCGCGCAGCTTGCCGGTGGCGCGGGCTGGTAGTGTGCTGTTGATCGGCGAGGGTTGGCTGTCCAGCTCGCAGAACGACTACAACCTCAGTATCGATGCGAGCGGGCAGCGCATGGTCTTCGCCCGCTCGGCGGCGAACTTCAAGGAGGCCCGCATCTGGACTGCGCGGCGCGAAGGCCAGGGTTGGAGCGAGCCACAGCAGGTGTCGTTCTCTGATCCGCGCTACAAGGACTCGGACCCTTGGCTGACGCCGGATGGCCGCATGCTCTACTTCGTCTCCAATCGGCCGGTGAGCGGTGATGCGCCCAACGGCAGTCTTGATATCTGGCGCGTAGCGGTCGGTGCCAAGGACTTTGGCGCGCCGGAGCATCTGGCGACGCTGGCATCGCAGGCAGATGAGCTCGGCCCGGAGCTGCATGGTGGCTGGCTGTACTTCAACAGCTCAGGCAAGGATGGCCCGGCGCAATTGTCGATCTATCGGGCGCCGGTGGAGGGTGTTGGTTTTGGTGCGCCGCAGGCGTTGCCGACTCCGTTCAATGACGGGCGGTTGCAGGGAGACTTTACGCTGTCGCCTGATGGGCGGATGGCGATGTTCTGGCGGCAGCCGCGCGACTCGAAGGCATTGGATCTGTATGCGAGTTGCCGGACTTCGGTGGGTTGGTCAGAGGCGGTGCGGCTACCGGAGCCGATCAACAGCGCGAAGATGAGCTTCACGCCAGCTTTCAGTACGGATGGGAACAGCCTGTATTTCTCAAGTTTGCGCGGAGGTGAGGGTGATGCAGCGGGTTCAACGGAGTTGTTGAACGGGCAATCCAATCTTTACGTCGCGCCGATTGCGCTGGTTCGGGAGGCGCTTCCAGCTGAGTGTGATGGGTGAGAAGCCGCAGGCAGGCGCATGCCTGTGGGCTCTTTGTAGGAGCGGCGTAAGCCGCGAAGCAGATACATCATCAGTCGCGCGTTGGCGACCTGGCGGGCTTGGTGGGTGGGCTGGTGGTGAGGCTTTGCTGCCTTCGATCTGCCCTCACCCCAACCCCTCTCCCGCTGGCGGGAGAGGGGCTTTGTCATGCGGTCTTTGATTATCCGGTGACCTGACAGGTTGCTGGGTTCTTGTGGCCTACAGGCAACGTCGGCTCCAACGTCAACCGCTGCACATCCGAAAACAGCTGCTCTACTGGCATGCCGTAGGGCGCGAACAAACGCAGCCGTCCTTCGCGGTCGAAGACATAACCACCTGCGGTATGGCTCATCGAGTATGCACCCGGGTGCTTGCCTTCTTCACGGTCATAGAACGCCTTGAACGATGCAGCCATCGCTGCCAGCTGCTGATCGTCACCAACCAGCGCTGTCGCGGTCGGGTCAAACGCTTTCACATAAGTCTCGGCAACAGCGGGGGTGTCGCGGGCCGGGTCCACGGTGACGAAGATCACCTGCAGTTTGTCGGCGTCCGAGCCCATCAGGTGCTTTACGCGGTTCAACTCCACCATGGTGGTGGGGCAGACGTCCGGGCAGCTGGTGAAGCCGAAGAACAGGTAGGTGACTTTGCCGTTGAGGTCGGCCGGGCTGCGGCTTACGCCTGTGCTGTCGGGCATGCTCCATTGCTGGCCGAGTGCTTCGCAAGCGATGTCCTTGCCGTAAAAATCCACTTTGGGTTTTGCGGCGCAGGCGACCAGCAGCAGGGTGGCGGCGCTTATCGCGATGGTGGACAGCTGCAGTTTGCGGGCCAGTGCGGCGAGGCCGCTGGCGGGGGTGTTGGTGCGGGGCATGGCTATTGTCGGTGAAGGACGGACAGCCGAACTACATGCGACGGGCCGGCAGTGTGTGCCGGCCCGTTGCGTGCGTCAGTTGACCATCATGTGGAAGTGCATGCTCCAGATGATCCAGATGGAGAGCGCTACCACGATGAAAAGAATGACCAGGGTGAAAACAAAACTGGCCAGGTTCCAGCCGCCCTCCGAGGAGCGGTTCATGTGCAGGAAGTACACCAGCTGCACGATGATCTGCACGACGGCAAAGCCGACCAGCAAGGCCATCGTGAGTGGTCGGGACAGCGTCGGGTTCATCACCAACATGAAGGGGATGACGGTGAGCACGGCGCAGATCACGAAGCCGATCAGGTAGGACTTGGTGGAGCCATGTCCGCTGCCGGCGCGGGAGGTGTCGTTGTCGGACATCTTCAGAACACTCCAATCAGATAGACAAAGGTGAAGACGCAGATCCAGACCAGGTCCAGGAAGTGCCAGAACAGGCTCAGGCAGGAGATGCGCGTGACGTTGGTCGGGGTGAGGCCGCGACGCTTCACCTGGTGCATCACCACCGCCATCCAGATCAGGCCGCTGGCCACGTGCAGGCCGTGCGTGCCAACCAGCGCGAAGAACGCGGACAGGTAGGCGCTGGTGGTGGGGCCGGCGCCAATGTGGATGAGGTGGTTGAACTCATACACTTCCATGCCGATGAAGCCGACACCGAGTGCGAAGGTCACGCCCAGCCAGGTCAGCACCGCGCGCTTGTCCTGGCGGTGCATCGCCAGCACGGCCTGGCCGTAGGTGATGCTGGACACCAGCAGCAGGAAGGTCTCCACCAGCACGAACGGCAGCGAGAACAGCTCCGCACCGGTCGGGCCGCCTGCATACGCGTTGCTGAGCACCGCATAGGAGGCGAACAGCGAGCCGAACAGCACCAGGTCGGACATGAGGTAGACCCACATGCCGAAGACCTTCATGCCGCCCTGGTCGTGGCCATGGTCGTCATGGCCGTGCTCGGCCGCCTGTGCGTTGTCTACGGCGACGTTGGACATGATGTTCATGCAATCACCCTGTGCTGCTTGAGCTTGTTCTGGTGTTGGTTCTCGATGGCGGCCACTTCCTCGGCGCTGACGTAGTAATCCACGTCCTCGTCGTAGGAGCGCACGATCAAGGTGACGATCATTGCCACGAAGCTCGCACCGGCCAGCCACCAGATGTGCCAGATCAAGGCAAAGCACAGCGCCAGGATCCAGATGTTGAGGATCAGCGGCACGCCGGTGTTACGCGGCATGTGGATCGGCGCGTAGTGCTTGGGCGGCTTGGGCAGGCCTTCCTTCTTTGCCTCGTGGAAGGCGTCCAGCGTGTCGGCCTTGGGCACCACGGCGAAGTTGTAGAACGGCGGCGGCGAGGGCGTCTGCCATTCCAGCGTGCGCGCATTCCACGGGTCGCCGGTGATGTCCTGGTTCTGCTTGCGGTCGCGGACGCTGACGTAGATCTGCACCAGCATCAGCACGATGCCTGCGAGTACGAACAGCGCGCCGACGAAGGCGGCAATCAGGTAGGGCGTCCACGCCGGGTTGTCGTACTGGTTCATGCGCCGGGTCATGCCCATGAAGCCGAGCATGTACAGCGGCATGAAGGCCAGGTAGAAGCCGATGATCCAGCAGGCGAACGACCATTTGCCCAGGCGCTCGTTGAGGGTGAAGCCGAACACCTTCGGGAACCAGTAGACGAAGCCGGCCAGGTAGCCGAACAGCGCGCCACCGATGATGGTGTTGTGGAAGTGGGCCACCAGGAACAGGCTGTTGTGCAGCAGGAAGTCCGCGCCCGGGATGGCCAGCAGCACGCCGGTCATGCCGCCGATGGTGAAGGTGACCAGGAAGGCGATGGTCCACAACATCGGCACGCTGAACTCGACGCGGCCACCGTACATGGTGAACAACCAGGTGAAGATTTTCACGCCGGTCGGGATCGCGATGATCATCGTCATGATGCCGAAGAAGGCATTGACGCTGGCACCGGAGCCCATGGTGAAGAAGTGGTGCAGCCACACCACGAACGACAGGATGCCGATCGCCAGCGTTGCACCCACCATCGACTTGTAGCCGAACAGTTTCTTGCGCGAGAACGTGGCGGTGATTTCGGAGAAGATACCGAACGCCGGCAGTACCAGGATGTACACCTCCGGGTGGCCCCAGGCCCACACCAGGTTGACGTACATCATCGGGTTGCCACCAAGATCATTGGTGTAGAAGTTGAAGTCCAGGTAGCGGTCCAGGGTGAGCGCGCCGAGGGCGACGGTCAGGATCGGGAACGCGGCAATGATGATCGCGCTGGTGACCAGCACGGTCCAGGTGAACACCGGCATCTTCATCAAGGTCATGCCCGGCGCACGCATGCGCAGGATGGTGATGAACAGATTGACGCCGGTCAGCAATGTGCCGACACCGGAGGCCTGCAACGCCCAGATGTAGTAATCAACACCTACCCCTGGACTGAACTCGATGCCGGACAACGGCGGATACGCCACCCAGCCGGTCATCGCGAACTCGCCAAGGCCCAGCGAGATCATCATCAGCGCAGCGCCGACCACGAAGATCCAGAAGCTGAAGGCATTGAGGAAGGGGAAGGCCATGTCGCGCGCGCCGATCTGCAGCGGCACCACGATGTTCATCAGGCCCACCACGAACGGTGTGGCCACGAAGAAGATCATGATCACGCCATGCGCGGTGAAGATCTGGTCGTAGTGCTCGGGCGGCAGGAAGCCATCGCTACCCGGGCCGGCTGCAGCCAGCTGCGCGCGCATCATCAGCGCATCGGCAAAGCCGCGCACCAACATCACCAGCGCCACCACGATGTACATGATGCCGATCTTCTTGTGGTCAACCGTGGTGAGCCAGTCGCGCCACAGCACGCCCCACAGCTTGAAATAGGTCACCGCACCGAGCAGCGCAACGCCGCCCAGCACCATGCCCAACAATGTCACCACGACGATCGGGTCGTGCAACGGCACGGCGTCCCACGTCAACTTACCGAACATGCTCATTACTCCTGGGAGGCCTTGGGTTCTGCGTTGTGGCCCGACGTGGCCGCGGTGTTCTCACCCACGCCGATGAACTGGTCGATGACCTTCTTGAACAGCAGCGGCTCGACGCTGGCGAAGTGGCGCACCGGCTCTTTGCGCGTTGGTGCAGCCAGCCGCTTGAATTCGTCGAAGCTCAGCTGGTCTGGCGATTGCCGTACTTGGGCAACCCAGTCTTCGAACTGTTGGTGGCTCATCGCGGTGGCGACGAACTTCATGTTGGAGAAGCCATGGCCGCTGTAGTTGCCCGACATGCCGTCGAACTTGCCCGGCTCGTTGGCCACCAGATGCAGCTGCGTGCGCATGCCGGCCATCGCATAGATCTGCCCACCCAGCTGCGGGATGAAGAAGGTATTCATCGTCGAGTTGGAGGTGATGTCGAAGGCCAGCTGCTGCCCGGCCGGGAAGTTGAGCTGGTTGATCGTGGCGATGCCCAGGTCCGGGTAGACGAATACCCACTTCCAGTCGGTGGCGATCACTTCCACATGCAGCGGCTCGCCGGGGATATCCAGCGGCTTGTACGGGTCGAGTTCGTGGGTGGATTTCCACACGATCACCGCCAGCACGGCGACGATGATCAAGGGCACGCCCCAGACCACGATTTCCACCTTGGTCGAATGCGCCCAATCGGGCATGTACTTGGCCTTGGTATTGCCGGAGCGGTAGCGCCAGGCAAACACGAAGGTCAGCACGATGGCCGGTATCACCACGATCAGCATCAAGGCGATGCAGATGATGATCAGGTCGCGCTGGGCAATGCCCACGTCGCCCTTGGAGTCCAGTAGTACCCAGTTGCAGCCAGACAGGCCCACGCATGCCAAAGCGGCCAGCGCTGGGCGGATGCGTTTCCAGCAGATATTCATTGAAGGTCGACCCTGTTGAAGGAGCTCTTGAGCGGGGACCGCCGATGCCCGGCGCATGGGCCGGGAGCGGCTACACTGTCCGTACGGCGGTGCCTACAAAAGGATTGCCGATCCAGTCAAGTCCATACAAGATACATCATTGTATGGGTTGGTGCACGTACAACGCAGGGAAGGTTCACCCGATGCAGCAGCCAGCCGCAGGCCGACGCCTGAAAAAGCCCAACCGGACCTGGGTCCGTCCCTTCGCCGAGGGCAGCGGTCCGCTCTACCTGCAGATTGCCCAGCAGGTACGCGATGCCGTGGACGATGGCGTGCTGCAACCCGGCGACCGCCTGCCGCCGCAACGCGACCTGGCCCAGCTGATGGGCGTGGACCTGACCACGGTCACCCGCGCCTACGCCGAGCTGCGCCAGTCCGATCTGCTCGATGCACAGGGCGCCGGCGGCACCTTCATTGCCATGTCGGCCGGCAACAGCGCCACCTCGGTGGACCTGAGCATGAACATCCCGCCGCTGCTGGGCAGCAGCCCGTTCGCGCAGAGCATGGAGCGCGGCTTCCAGCAGCTCAGCCAGCAGCTGGGGCAGGGCGAGTTGATGAGTTACCACGTCGGCGCCGGCTCCCGCGATGACCGCGCCGCCGCCGTGCAGTGGCTGGCGCCGATCCTGGGCAACGTCTCCGCCGAGCGGGTGGTGATCTGCCCCGGCGCGCAGGCCGCGCTATGCGCCATCGTGCTGGCCAAGACCCAGCCGGGTGACCTGATCGCCGCCGAACAGCTGACCTATCCGGGCCTGCTGGCCGCCGCACGCGTGCTGCAACGGGGCATCGTCTCCATCGCCATGGACGCCGAAGGCATGCTGCCGGAGGCGCTCGAAGCGGCCTGCCAGCAGCGCAAGATCAGCCTGATCTACCTGATCCCGACCATCCAGAACCCGACCACCGCGACCATGTCGCAGGCCCGGCGCGGCGCCATCCTGGCGATTGCCCGCCGCCATGGCGTGGCGGTGGTCGAGGACGACCCGTACTGGCTGCTGGCCGCAGACGCTGCGCCGCCGCTGGCGGTGGATAGCCACCCTGACGCGCCGGTTTACTACGTTTCCACCCTGTCCAAATGCCTGGCGCCGGGCCTGCGCACCGCCTATCTGGTGGTGCCACCGGGCGAGCCGATGGAGCCGCTGCTGGATGCGCTGCGCTCGATCGCGCTGATGCCGACCCAATCCATGGTGGCAGTGGCCTCGCACTGGATCCGCAGCGGCCAGGCCGATGAGATGGTGCGCCGCTTCCAGCAGGAGCTGCGCCAGCGCCAGCAGATCGCCGCGCGCATCCTGCCTGCGCCGTATCAGGCCCATCCGTCCGGCCTGCATGTGTGGCTGCCGCTGCCGCCAAGGCTGGACCAGTACCGGCTGATCCAGGCCGCGCAGGCACAGGGCCTGGGCATCGCCAGCTCGGAGTCTTTCAGTATCGAGGAGCAGGCCGGCAATGCCATCCGTCTGTCCCTGGGCGGGGCGGTGGATCAGCACAGTTTGGCGGCAGCTTTGACCAAGCTGACCGAGGTCATCTCGGCCGCGCCTGAGACGCGGACCCAGGCCATCGTTTAACTGGCCTCCGGTCATATCCATACAAAAATGATACATTGCATATCTTGTATGGATATGCGGGTAGCTGCTGTGCGTCGGGACAAGCTGAAGTTTCATCTGGTCATGCTGGGCTGCGCCGGCTTCGTGGTGCTGGCGCTGGCGTCGCTGGTCTATGTCTGCTCGCGGCCGCAGACCGCCGATGTGCAGGCCAGTGAGCGCGCGGCCATCGACCAGTGCCTGCAACGCAGCCGCGCACCGGAGCGCACCGAGATCTACCGCCGCGCCCAAGCCGATTCCTGCGCCGAGATGCTGGAACAGTACGAGCACAAGTTCGGCGCGGACGCCGCCTCGTGAGCCCGCCCAGCGGCGCATCGCCGCGCAGGCGCGGGATGCGGCTGTGGATAGCTGCTGGCTGTGTGTTGATGGCTGGTATTGCGATAGCGCTGTGGCAGTACTTCGGCCTCAGTGAGCAGGCCAGCTTTGCCGAGCAGGCCATCGTCTTCGACGACACCCAACTCAAGCTGCCACCGGAACTGGCCGGTGCCAATGGCCGCATCCGCGTCGTGCATTTCTGGGACCCGGCCTGCAAGGTCTGCAACCGCGAAACCGGCGCGCATCTGAGCTATCTGATCAGCATGTACCGTCGCGCCAACATCGATTTCTATGCGGTGCGCCGCCCGGGCACCACAGGCGAGTTGCCCGAGTATCTGCGTGGTCGTTTGAAAGAACTGCCGACGATTGAAGGTGCCGAACATATTCCGGCCAGCCCTGCTGTTGCGATCTGGGATCGGCAGGGGCACTTGGCCTACGCTGGCCCCTACAGCATCGGCATGGTCTGCAATTCGGCCAATAGTTTTGTAGAGCCCATTCTCGACAAGCTGGTCGATGGACAAACGGTGCGGCCGCGTGGATTGCTGGCGGTAGGCTGTTACTGCCCTTGGCAGAGCAAGCTTTGATCCATTGCTGATGAACCTGCATGCATGCCAGCGTGCGTGGACGTTTTGTCCGCGCACAGAAAACAGCGGGCACCCGCTCCAACCGACCGATGGTTGTGAGCAGGCACCCGCCGCTGATGTAAACAATACGTGGCTACATCGTCCATACATGGTGCGACAGGATGTCGCAGTTTTTGCCGGTAAACATGGGGTTTGGCGATGACTTGGATGGACAGCGCGCTACTCAGCAACGGCCCGATCTACCTGCGCATCGTCAACAGCATCGAGCGCAGCATGAACACCGGCGAGCTGGTGCCTGGGCATCGCCTGCCATCGCAGCGCGCATTGGCCAAGCAACTCGGCATCGACCTGACCACGGTGACGCGCGCCTTCGATGAAGCACGTCGACGCGGCCTGATCGAAGCACGTGGACCACAAGGCAGTTTCATCGCACCGCCTAAAGCGGCCTTCGGCCAACCGGTGGATCTGAGCATGAATGTGCCGCCGGTACCGGATGCATTGGCCTTGAACGATGCCTTGCGCCGTGGCGCTGCTGCGGTGCTTGCGCGCAGCAATGCGCCCAACCTGATGACGTATCACCTTGCTGGGGGCAGCCCGACTGACCGGCATGCGGCGATCAGCTGGTTGCAGCCGATGCTGGGCGATGTTGCCGATGCGGGTTTGGTGGTCGCAGAAGGTGCGCAGTCAGCGCTGGCATCGATCCTGATCAGCCAGACCCAGGAAGGTGAGGTGATTCTTTGTGATCACCTTGTGTATCCCGGACTGCTACAGGTCGCCAAGTCGCTGGGGCGGCGCCTGCTGCCGGTGGATGGCGATGCAGATGGAATGTGTCCGGATGCGCTTGAGCGTGCTTCACGGCAGAGCGGCGCACGCTTGGTTTACCTCAACCCAACCTGCAATAACCCGACTGCGTTGACGATTCAACCGCAACGTCGGGTTGGGTTGGCGCGTGTGCTGCAACGGCTGGAGTTGTTGGCTATCGAAGATGATCCGTATTGGCATCATGCTACGGAAAAGCCAACGCCGATTGCCGTGTTGGCACCGGCACATGTGTACTACGTATCGACCTTGTCGAAGGCGATCAGCCCCGGTCTAAGGACTGCTTTCGTGCATTGTCCTTCGGAGCGGCATGCTGAAGCGCTGGCGACTGCATTGCGCTCGATCTGTTTGATGGGCCATCCACTGGTGATGGCGCTGGTCAGCCAGTTGCTGTTGGATGGTTCGGCAAACGCATTGTTGAATCAGGTGTTGGATGAAGCACGCGAACGCACCGCGCTCGCGGTACACCTGCTGGTGCCTGCATTGAACGTTCAGGCGGCAGGTTTGCATGCCTGGTGCAGCGTACCCGAACCCTGGACCGATGCAGGTTTTGTGCGCGCCGCCCAACTGCAGGGCCTGGCAATCTCACCGTCATCTGCATTCAGACCGGATGGCGCACAACGCAGCCGCGGTTTCCGCCTGTCACTGGGGCAGGCCAATAACCGGCGCCAGCTGCAAAGTGCCTTACGCCGCATCAACCAACTAGTCGATGCCCCAGATTCAACCAAGGATTTTGCAGGAGCGGCATAAACCCGTAGTGCCGAGCCATGCTCGGCAGAGGCGTTACAAGCAATGCCGCAACTGTAGTGCCGAGCCATGCTCGGCAGGGGCGTTACAAGCAATGCCGCAACTGTAGTGCCGAGCCATGCTCGGCAGAGGCGCTACAAGCAATCTTGTAGGAGCGGCATAAGCCGCGAAGCCGGCGGTGCGTCAGCCGCAGTGCAATCGCGAACGGCACCCCTCCCCAACCCTCCCCTTGCCTGCGGCAAAGGGAGGGGGAACAGCCTGCATCGCCAGCCATTTGCAGCAGCGGCGTGAGCCCGTAGTGCCGAGCCATGCTCGGCAGAGGCGTTACAAGCAATGTTGCAACTGTAGTGCCGAGCCATGCTCGGCAGAGGAGTTACAAGCAGCTTCGCAGCAGCGGCGTGAGCCGCGAAGCAAAAGAGCCTACAGCCACGGGTAGTCGTGCAACGCTACGGCTCAGTTGTTGCCGGCTTCGCGGCTGATGCCGCTCCCACAAGAGCGGCATCGCATGTTTCCTCAGCCCTGCTTGAACAACTTGCGCTTGCCGGTCAGTACCTTTTCCGAGGGCGTGAGCTTGGCCACGCCGGGGATAAGGAAGTCGGTCGGGGTCTGCCCGAAGCGGATCTTGGAGGCCAGCCAGAGCGGCATCTTGCCGCGGCCGGTCCAGGTGTTCCAGCGGTTCTCGGGGTCGCGGTACTTGGGTTTGACCTTCGGCCCCTTGCGGCGGCCGGCCTTGCCCTTCGGCGCGGCGGCGTCTGCGCCGGGACCGAACAGTTCTTCGATCGTATAGCCGGTCTGCTTGGCCAATGCGGTGAGCTTGCGCCTGACCCTTTCCGCAGGTTGACGTTGGGTGAGCGCTTTGTGCCTGTCCTGTGCGGCGCGGATGAGAGTGTTGAGCTCTCTTAGATCAAGGGGGGTTAGGTCGATACTCATCGCGTAAGCGTCAGTTCTTGGCTCTGGGGTGTCAAGCAGTCGCTGTGGGTTATTGACGTTGGCAGCGCGGTAGTTGAGGTCTGGATTGCCGCCAAAGAGGTGGCGACTGGTTGCTTTGCCAAGTGTTGCCCGGGTAAGCGTGGCACCCCCGGGACCGGTGGCGGGCAGTCTGAAACATCGCCAGTTGCCCGTTCCCCGAGTGTGCTGCATCTACCTGGGCCGCTGGTGACGGTGCGCTAGAAACCCGATGGCAGAGCTCTGGCATCGGGTTTCGGGTGACTCGGGCTCTCAATTGGACAGCGCGGTGGTCGGGATGCGGGCTTGGCGACGATCAGCGATGATTGCGCGAAAGCACCATCGAGTATGCAAATCGGCCCGGCGGATGCAGGCTGGTCGCGACCAGCAGCAGACGGCCGTTGGCATCGCGATAACGACGCTGTACGCGCATCGCCGGCTCGCTCTTCTTGATGTCCAGCAGCTTGGCATCGCTGGCTTCAAACGAGGCCGCGTCGAACACCTGTTCCACCCGCGACAGCTTGGTCGGGTCAAGGAACTTGGCCAGCGCACGCGCAGCGCCGGCTACTTCCAGCAGCTTGTCGGTCGGCACGCCGGTGCGTACCGGGATCAGCATCTCGGTGACGGCGATCGGCTCGCGGGTCTGTTCTTCCAGGCGCAGGCAGTGCAGGCGCAGGTATTCCTTGCCTTCATGGATGTCCAGGCGCTGCGCCATCGCAGCGTCCGCCAGCTTGCGCTCGGCCTCCAGCACTTTCAGGCGGGTGCTGTTGCCGTACTGCATCAGCAGGTCGACGGTGTCGATCTCGTGCTCGTAACGCATCGCCGAGTTCTGTGCGATCACCCGCGTGCCAGCACCGGGCCGGCGCTGCACCAGGCCGGCGCTGATCAGCTGTGCCAGCGCCGCGCGCGCTGTGTGGCGACTGACGCTGAAGCGTTCGCACAGCTCCAGTTCGGTGGGTAGCAAGGTACCAACGGCGTACTCGCCCTTCTCGATTGCCGCCTGCAGTAGATCGCCCAATTCGGCATAACGGGGCTTGCTGCGTCGCGTACCAGTCATATGTACAGATCCTTGTTCAAAGTCTGAGCGAGAGTTCCTGCCAGCTGCGCTGCAGGGGTTCACGGTGTTCGGGTGCGGCGATGGCGATCAGGGCCTGGGCCCGTGCATGGACGTCGAGATGGCGTAGATCAGCTACGCCATGTTCGCTGACGATGCAGTCGGCATCTACGCGGGCAAGGCTTACGGGACCGGCGGCTAGCATCGGCACGATCCTGCTTTCGCCCTTGGGGGTACTGGCAGGGAGTGCAATGATGCCGCGACCAGCGGTCGATTGGCGAGCGCCTTGCAGGAAATCAGGCAGGCCACCCACGCCACTCAGTTGGCGTCCAGACAGGAACTCACCGTTCACCTGGCCCAGCAGATCCACCGATAACGCGCTGTTGATGGCAGTCAGGCGCGGGATACCGCCCAGTACGTTGTGGTCGTGGGTGTGACCAACCTCGCGGAAGGTGATACTGCGCGGGGCGATGTCGTACAGCGCCTGTGTACCCAGCGCGACGCCTGCCACTACGGCATCCGGAGCCGCCGACAGTGCGCCAGATTCAAGCAGGCCAAGTAGACCATCGGACACCATGCCGCTGTGGATGCGCAGGTTGCGCCGTTCGCGCACCGCGCGCAGTACGGCCGATTGCAGGCGGCCCAGGCCGAGTTGCAGGGTCGCACCGTCCTCTACCAAGGTGGCGACCTGCGCGGCCACTGCATCCATGGCGGCATCGGCTGGCGGATCGGGGATGTCCAGCAAGGGTGCATCCTGCTCGATGGCCGCAGTGATCCGCGACAAGGGGATCGACGGCCCGCGCGTGCGCGGCATGCGCGGGTTGATATGCGCCAGGATGCGAGTTGCACGCGGCCAGACTGCTGGAGTGAAGTCACAGGCAATACCAAGCGAGCAGTTGCCGTCCTCGTCCGGCGATGCCACCTGCACCAGCACGGTGTCGAAGGCCATGCTCTCGCGCAGCCAGCGCCAGGTGGCGGTATAGGTCATCGGCATGTAATCAACGCGGCCATCCAGCCACGAGCTGCGCAGATCGCCGCTCAGGAAGATCGTTCTCTGGCGTGCCTGCGGGTGCAGCCCGGCAAAGTCGAAGGTATTGACCGTGGGGATGTGCACGCCGGTGAAGCGAAGCCCGCCACAGCGCTCGGCGCTGCTGCGCAGCCAGTGTTCGAACAGCAGTGAATGGCCGGCACAGCCGGGCGCGAAGACTTCGGGTCCTTGCGCGAGGTAGTCGAAGAAAGTGTCGGCATCCAGAATTCGGGGCATGGGGCTGATTGCGGCGTTCGGGATACGGATCATATGATATGTCCGGACAAAGTCGGTTATGCTCTTTTCACGCGGTTGCTGCTCCCACCACCCCGAACCCGCTGTTGCGGGCCCGAACCGAGACCTCATCGCGCGATGATCACGCCTGCTGCCAGCCTTACCGAACAGCTCGCCCAGCGCCTGCAACGGCCGGTGGATGCCGCCGCCCGTGCGCGTGCCGCCTTGCTGCTGGTCGACTGGCTGGGCTGCGCCCTGGCTGCCTTGCGTTACCCGATTGCCGCCCAGCTGCGCGCAGTGGTGCAGGCACAGGCCAGTGGCAATGTGGTCGCCCTGGGCGCGGGCCGGCGTAGTGCAGGCGATGCCTTGCTGCTCAATGCCGCGCTGGGCAACGTGTTGGAGATGGATGATGTGCACCGCGTTGCCATCCTGCATCCCGGCCCGGTCGTCATCCCGGTGGCGCTGGCTGCGGTGCAGGCCGAAGGCGCGGATGCGACGGCGCTGCTGGATGCCATCGTGCGCGGCTATGAAGCCACCATCCGCGTTGGCCGTGCGCTGGGCAAGGCGCATTACCGCTATTGGCATCCCACCTCGACCGCAGGCGCCTTTGGCGCAGCAGCTGCTGCGGCATCGGTACTGAATCTGCCAGCCGAATCGCTGGCAGATGCGCTGGGCAACGCCGGCAGCCGTACTGGCGGGCTGTGGCAGATGCGCCACGAACCGGTGCCGACCAAGTCATTGCACAACGCCGAAGCCGCACGCAGTGGCTGGCTGGCGGCGCAGTTGGCGCTGGCTGGCATGCGTGGGCCGCGCAGGATACTGGAAGGTGAGCAGGGACTGTTTGCCGCCACCGCGCCGGATGCCGTGCCGGAACTGGTGGTTGCCGACGAAGACGATTGGCTGATCCACAGCGCCAGCCTGAAGCCGTGGCCGGCCTGCCGGCATGCACATCCGGCAATCGATGCGATGCTGGAAGCGGTGGCGCAGCTGGATGCCGCTGATATCGCGCAGATCGAGCACATCGAAGTGCGTACCTATACCGAAGCCCTGCGCTTCTGCGACCGCGCCCAGCCGCAGACCGAGCTGGAGGCCAAGTTCAGCCTGCAGCATGCGCTGGCCTCGATCCTGGTCAACGGCCGTCCGCAACTTGAGCATTACACCGCCGAAGCCTGCAGCGATGCTGAGTTGGCGCCATGGCGGCAGCGGATCGAGTTGATCGAGGATGCGGCCTGCAGCCAGCGTTTTCCGGCGCACTACGGTGCCAGCGTGACGTTGATGCTCAGCGATGGCCGCAGTGTGCAGGCTGAGTGCCTCGATGCCTGGGGCGACCCGGAATGCCCGATGTCGGCCGACGACGTGCTGGCCAAGGCGCTGGCCTTGGCGAAGTGGGGTGGCGTATCGGCAGGCTTGGCGCAACCCCTCTTTGGGCAGGTGCAGGCGCTGGCCAATGGCGGCAGTCTGGACGCCTTGAACGCCATGTTGGCGCGGGTGGCCTGATGCGATTGACCGAAGCTCTGTTGCAGCATTCCTGCACGCTGCGTTTTGAAGACCTGTCGCCGCAAGCGGTGGCGGCAACCCGGGTCTTCGTGATGGATTCGATGGCAGTGGGCATCTCGGGCTCGGGCCCGCAGGTTCCCCTGACCCAGACGGTGCGCCGTAGTGCTGCCAGCTATGGTGCTGGCAATGCCGCGCGCGTATGGGTGACTGGTGAAGCGATGCCTGCGGCCAGCGCCGCGATGATCAATGGTTACCAGATCCATAGCCAAGAATTTGATTGCGTACATATGCCGGCGGTGGTGCATCCGCTGGCGGTGATTCAATCGGCCTTGATTGCTGCCGCCGAGCAACGTGCAAACGTTGACGGTGTGCCGGTCGATGGCAAATCGTTGATAACCGCGCTCAATGTTGCCGTCGATGTAGCGACGCTGATCGGCATCAGTGGCCGCGCACCGATGCGCTTCTTCCGCCCTTCGATGTGTGGCGCGCTGGGCGCAGCTGCAGGCATCGTGCATCTGCATGGGGCAGACGAAGAACTGCTGCGGCGCGCGCTGGGCCTGACCTATAGCCACCTATCCGGCACCATGCAGGCGCATGTGGAAGGCTCGCCTACCTTGGCCTTGCAGGTTGCATTGAACTCCCGTGCTGCACTCAGTTGCTGGGAGCTCGCGCGCAATGGCTTCCCCGCACCGCGCGAGATGCTGGAAGGTCCGTTTGGTTACCTGCCGCTGATCGAGGGCGAGTTCGATACCGCTCCATCGCTGCAGAAGCTGACTGAGCGCGAAGCGCAGATCCTCACCGTAAGCCACAAGGTGTTCCCGACCGGCGGCGCCGCGCATGCCGCGCAGGACATGCTGATGGAGCTGCGCCAGCAGCACGGCCTGAACCTGGACAGCGTTGCCAGCATCGAGCTGCAGGCACCACCGCTGGTGCGTCGCTTGGTTGGCCGCAGCCATCAGCCAGCGATGGAAACCAGCTACGCCCGGCTTTGCCTACCGTTCCTGCTCGGCACCGTGCTGCTGGATGGCAAGGTCGGCCTGTCGGCGTATGCGCCGGAGAAACTGGCAGATCCGCGTCTGGCCGCGTTCGCCGCGCAGGTCAGCCTGGTACCGAATGATTGCGACGACCCCAATGCGCTGGTGCCGCAATCGATGACGGTCACCCTGCGCGACGGTCGCGTCCTGCACAACCACCGCGATGCCGCGATCGGTTCACCGCAACGGCCGCTGTCGCGTGCCCAGCAACTGGAAAAGTTCCACCACTGCCTTGACCACGCCGCGCGTCCCTTCGATGCCGGCCACCGTGCTGCCCTGATCTCCCACTGCGACCATCTGCAGGACATCGACGATGTCAGGCAGCTGGTCGACCTGCTGATTGTCGAGACCCCATGACCTACGCCACTTATTTCGAATCCTTCGATGTCAAGGAGCTGCTCAAGCAGTTCCCGCTGGATCAGGCCTTCACCGACAAGTTCAAGAACATCAGCCGCGAGGAACTGCGCGCCGAGCAGAACGCGATGTTCCTGCGCTGCGTCGCACGCGCCTGGCAGATCCCGTTCTACCAGCGCCTGTGGGGCAATGCCGGAATCACCCCGGGCGACATCCAGAGCCTGGACGACATCACCAAGCTGCCAGTGTTCGGCAAGCACGAGATCATGGCCTCGGTCGAAGCCAACCCGCCGCTGGGTGATTTCCACGGCTGGCAGGACGGCACCGAGGCAGGCAACAAGCCGCTGGTATTCCACACCACCTCCGGCACCACCGGTCGCCCGCAGCCGCTGGTGTTCTCGCCGCATTCTCGCGAAGTGCAGAGCCTGCTGCTGGCCCGCCTGTACCGCTGGCAGGGCATGCAGCCCGGCGACGTGGTGCACTCGGTGTACGGCCACGGCATGATCAATGGCGGCCACTATGTGCGTGAGGCGGTGACGCACTACACGCAGGCGCTGTTCTGCTCGGCCGGTACCGGCATCGAGATGCGCTCGGCGCAGCAGGTGCAGCTGATGAAGAGCATGGGTACCAACGTCATTGTTGGTTTCGCCGATTACATCAAGAAGCTGGCCGACGTAGCCCGCGAGAATGGCCTGGTGCCGGGCAAGGACATCCCGGTGCGGATGATCTGTGGTCATCTCGGCCGCGAATCGCGCGAGTCGTTGTCGGCAGCCTGGGGCGGCGTCGAACTGTACGACTGGTATGGCGTTGGCGATACCGGCGCGATTGCCGGCCAGGGTCCGGACCAGGATGGTCTGTACCTGATGGAAGACGCGCAGTACGTCGAAATCCTCGACGTGGACAGCGGTGAACTGGTGGCCGATGGTGGCACCGGTGACATGGTGGTCACCTGCCTGTACAAGGACGATATCTACCCGATCATCCGCTTCAACACCCACGACGTGACCCGCGTGCTGACCACGCCGTCGCCGTTGGGCATGAACCTGCGCCGCATC
The DNA here is from genome assembly GCF_056760235.1 of Stenotrophomonas sp. STEN018. NCBI lineage: Bacteria > Pseudomonadati > Pseudomonadota > Gammaproteobacteria > Lysobacterales > Lysobacteraceae > Stenotrophomonas > Stenotrophomonas sp. STEN018. The sequence goes on along the minus strand of NZ_JBRREK010000028.1, from coordinate 34,913 downwards.
GAGGGCTTCCTCGGCCGCAGCGACAACATGGTCAAGATCCGCGGCATCAATGTGTTCCCGCAGGCGATGGCGCCGGTGCTGGAAGAACATGCATCGTTCGCCGGCGAGTTCATCTGTGTTGCCAGCCGCGACGAAGGCGGCCGCGATGATCTGGCCGTGCACGTTGAAACCCGTGGCGCGTTGGATGACGCACAGCTGGCAGCGGAGTTCGCCGCGTTGCTGCGCCAGCGCCTCGGTGTTGAAATGAGCATCGTGCTGGCCGCCCCGGGCGAGCTGGCGGCGTTGACCGGCATCGAGGTGCGGCAGAAGCCGGTGCGTCTGATCGACAAACGTTTCGCTTGAGGAAGACCGCGTGAGCAAGGCCGATGCGCAGTTGTTGAGCTTGGATCTGACAGCGCAGGCGGCCTTGCTGGCCGCTGCTGAAGTCAGCTGTACCGAACTGATCGAGCAGCAGCTGGCAGCCATCACTGCCAGCCAGGCGCAGATCAACAGCTATATCCATGTCGATGCGGAAGGCGCGTTGGCGGCGGCCGCGCAGTCCCAGCAGCGTCGCCAACGCGGCCTGGCGCGGCCCCTGGAAGGCCTGCCGATCGCGGTCAAGGACAATATCGACGTGGCCGGCATGGTCACCACCGCCGGCATGGAAACCCGCCGTCACAACGCGCCGGCCAGCGCCGACAATCCGGCCGTGGCCGCGTTGCGTGCGGCCGGTGCGGTGATCGTCGGCAAGCTCAACATGCACGAAGCGGCGATGGGCGCCGACAACGACAACCCGTTCTACGGCGCCTGCCACAACCCGCACCGGCACGGTTATACGCCGGGCGGTTCCAGCGGCGGCAGCGGCGCTGCAGTGGCGGCTGGTTTGTGCGCGGCGGCGTTGGGCACCGACACCATGGGCTCGGTGCGCATCCCGGCCAGCTATTGCGGCGTGGTTGGGCTCAAGCCGAGCTGGGGGGCGATCAGTACGCGCGGTACGGTGGCCTTGTGCCGGCGGTTGGACCATATCGGCCCGCTGACGCGTTCGGCGCGCGATCTGCGCCTGTTGCTGCAGCTGATGACTGGCTTCGATCCGGACTGCGCGCAATCGCGTTTCGTTCAATACCTGCCCGCTGACAGGGCGGCGCTACGCATCGGCGTGGTCGATCTGTTTGATGCCGCCGAGGTTGCGCCCGATGTGCAGGCAGCATTCGAGGATGGCCTGCGCGTGCTGGTTGGTTTGGGTCATCAGTTGAAGCCTTTGCCGGCACCGGCCTTCCCATCTGCCCGCGCACGCCGCGCTGGCTTGTTGATGAGTGAGGCCGAGCTGCTGGTCGAGCATGCCGATGCTTGGGCGGGCGATCGCAGCAGGTTCTCGCCGCTGCTGGTCAAGCTGATGTCATGGGCCGAAAACCGCAGTGCCGCCGAACTCGCCGCCGCTTCGCAGTTGGCCGATCGTGGCCAGGTGCAGCTGCAGCAGTGGTTGGCGCAATGCGACGTGCTGGTGATGCCGACGGCGCCGCAACGGGCATTCGCCTTTGGCAACCCGGCACCGGCCAGCCAGGCCGATCTCACTGCTTACGCCAACCTGGCCGGCAACCCGGCTTTGTCCGTGCCCTTGCCGGTAGCAGCGGGCGAGTTGCCCGCAGGCATGCAGCTGATCGGCACCATCGGTGATGAGCTGACCCTGATTGCGCTGGCCGAAGCCTTCCAGCAAGCCATCGCTTGGCAGCCCGCGCTGCCCGAAGCCTGCAAGACATGGTGGCCGGAATGAACCTGCTCGACGGTGTTCGCGTTCTCGACCTGTCGCGCATCCTTGCCGGCCCTTGGGCCACGCAGGTGCTGGCTGACTTCGGCGCCGACGTGATCAAGGTCGAGCGACCGGGCGTGGGCGACGACACCCGCAGCTGGGGGCCACCGTATCTGCAGGACGCCGATGGCAATGACAGCAGCGAGTCGGCGTACTACCTGTGTGCCAACCGCGGCAAGCGCTCGGTCGCGATTGATTTCACCACCGGGGAAGGGCAAGCGCTGCTGCGCGAGCTGGTCGTGCATTGCGATGTGCTGGTGGAGAACTACAAGGTGGGCGGCCTGAAGAAGTACGGGCTGGATTTCGTCAGCCTGCAGGCCATCAACCCGAAGCTGGTGTATTGCTCGATCACCGGCTATGGGCAGGACGGCCCCTACGCGCAGCGCGCCGGCTACGACGCCGCGATCCAGGCTATCGGTGGTTTGATGAGCGTCACCGGCGAACCGGATGGCGCGCCCGGCGCCGGCCCGCAGAAAGTGGGCGTTGCTGCGACCGATCTGATGACTGGCATGTATGCGGCCACCGCGATTCTGGCTGCGTTGCGTCATGCCGAACGCAGCGGCGTTGGTCAGCAGATCGATCTGGCCTTGTTGGATACCCAGGTCGCATGGCTGGCCAATCAGGCCTCCAATTATCTGATCGGCGGCGTGGTGCCAACCCGGCAGGGCACGGCGCACCCGAACATCGTGCCGTACCAGGTGATGCCAGCAGCTGATGGCTATTTCATGCTGGCGGTGGGCAATGACGGCCAGTTCGCTCGTTTGTGCGAAGTAATCGGCGAGCCGGAGCTGGCGCGTGATCCGCGCTATGTAACCAACAACGCACGGGTTGCGAACCGCGAGCTGCTGGTGCCGCATCTGCAGCAGGTGCTGAGCATGCGGCCGGCGGCCGAATGGTTGGCCGTGTTGGAGAAAGCGGTGGTGCCGGCCAATCCGGTCAACCGGATTGATCAGATATTTGCTGATCCGCAGGTGCAGGCGCGTGGCTTGCGGATTGAACTGCCGCATGCCGGTGGCGGCAGTGTGGCGATGGTGCGTAATCCGTTGGTGTTCTCGGCGACGCCGTTGCGTTATGAGCAGGCTGCGCCGGTGTTGGGGCAGCACACCGCTGAGGTGTTGGGGGAGGTGCTTGCCCTCGATGGTGAGCGGCTACGGGTGTTGCGCGAGTTGGGTGTGGTTGGGTGAGGCTTGTTCGCGGTCGGAGCCAGTAGTGCCGAGCCATGCTCGGCAGGGGCATTACCGGTGCGCCATCAAAGCTGTGGGAGCGGCGTGAGCCGGGAAGCTGGCAGCGCCGAAATCATCGGCATGCCTGCAATCGGATAGATCCATGGCTTCGCGGCTGACGCCGCTCCCACAAAAAAAATACAAAACCCAGCTGGCGCAGTTCACGCGCCGCCGGGAAAGCCCTGCTGCCGCCAAGCTTCATACACCACCACGGCGACCGAGTTGGACAGGTTCAGGCTGCGGTTGTTGGGCTGCATCGGCAGGCGCAGACGGTGGCCGTCAGGCAAAGAATCAAGCAGATCCTGCGGCAGTCCGCGGGTTTCCGGGCCGAACAGGAAGGCATCGCCATCGGCGAACTGCACGCTGTCATAGCGAACGCTGGAACGGGTACTCAATGCAAACAAACGCTTCGGGGCGATACGCGCCAAGGCGGTTTCCAGGTCCGGATGGACCTGCATCTGTGCGTACTCGTGATAGTCCAGGCCGGCGCGCTTTAGCTGCTTGTCACTGAGGTCGAAACCCAAAGGCTCGATCAGGTGCAGCCGCGCGCCGGTGTTGGCGCAGAGCCGGATCACATTGCCGGTGTTCGGCGGGATCTCGGGCTGGTAAAGCACTACATCGAAAACAGGGGCAGAAGTCATCGGCGCAGTTTACGCCGGGTGTCGCGTCATGGCTGGCTTAGTTGGAAACCATGCCCTGCGCGACGACCTTGCCGATGGCCTCAGCAGCAGCTTCTGCAGCCATGGACTGCACCAGCTCCACGTCCGGGCGGACGGTGATGGCCGGCAGCGACACCATCCATTGGCCGGCGCGGGTGCCGATGGCGACCGGGCTGGCGGAGGCCAGCTGGCTGGCGGTCTGTTCGGCCATCAGCTCGACGATCTGGCCGACGGTCGGGCGGACCTGCACGGCTGCCAGGGTCGGGATGTTGCTGCTGGCTTCGTGCTGGGCCTGCACCAGCTGATCAGCTGACGGACGAACCTGCACGGTTTCCAAGGTGACGATATCCGAGGCCTGGACCGAAGAAACAAAGCCGGTGCTGGCGACGAGGGCGATGGCAAGGGCGAGGGACTTGGCGTTCATGGCGGGACCTGTTTGGTGTGTGTGGGCAGTGGTGTGGTAGTAAGGTAGTACAGTGAATTTCGTAGTGCAAGAACTTTCTTTACTTTTTTTGATTTGTTCAGCAATCAGTCATTTATTGTCTGAGGCGATCTTGCTGCGAGTAATAGGGAGCAGGATGCGTGCCAATCGCATCTAATTGATAAATAAAGGGTTGTTGTTCATTGAAAGTGTCCGCTGTCCGGACACCCGCCGTGCCCGCAGTGACCGGACGGACACGGAGGCACCTGCTTCGGTACCCATGACGCATGGCGTATGCCGTTGTGACGGCGCCCGGTTACGATCAGCGTTCACCTTCATACCCAAGGGAAATGGAATGAACGCAGCTATGCCCCGTACCGCCTTGTTGACCCTGGCCCTGAGCGCCGCCCTCGGCGGATTTGTTGGCATGCCGCTGGTCGCGGAGGCCAAGCCGGCCGCCGCCGCTGCGTCGGTGGACATTCCTTATGAAGAGTTCACTCTGCCCAACGGCCTGCGCGTGGTGGTGCACACCGACCGCAAGGCGCCGATCGTGGCGGTGAACATCTGGTACCACGTCGGTGCCAAGGACGAACCGGCTGGCCGTACCGGCTTCGCGCATCTGTTTGAACACTTGATGTTCCAGCGCAGCGAAAACCACGACGGTGAATTCTTCGAACCCTTCAAGCAGGTCGGTGCCACCGACCAGAACGGCACCACCAATACCGACCGCACCAACTATTTCCAGAACGTGCCGACCACGGCGCTGGATATGGCGCTGTGGATGGAGTCGGACCGCATGGGGCATCTGGTCGGCGCCATCGATCAGGCCGCCTTGGATGAGCAGCGCGGTGTGGTGCAGAACGAAAAGCGCCAGGGCGAGAACCAGCCCTACGGTCAGGTGTGGGACAAGCTGACCCGCGCCATGTACCCGGCAGGTCACCCGTACCACCACGGCGTGATCGGCTCGATGAACGATCTCAACGCCGCCTCGCTGGACGACGTCAAAACCTGGTTCCATACCTGGTACGGCCCGAACAATGCGGTGCTGGTGCTGGCCGGCGATATCGACGTGGCCACCGCCAGGGAAAAGGCCGCCAAGTACTTCGGCGACATCCCAGCCGGCCCGACCATGGCGCAGCCGGCGGTCAACGTCGCCCAGCGCGCTGCCACCACCCGCGAAGTGATGACCGACAAGGTGCCGCAGGCGCGTATCTACCGGGCCTGGAACGTGGCCCAGGTTGGCACCACCGATATCGATCAGCTCGACCTGTTCTCCTACGTGTTGGGCGGTGCCAAGTCCTCGCGTCTGGACCAGCGCCTGCTGCACAAAGACAAGCTGGTGGACAACATCCGCGCGATGACCGATGCCTCGCAGCTCGGTTCCAACTTCCTGATCATGGCGACGGTCAAGCAGGGCGTGGACCCGGCCAAGGTTGAGAAGGCCATCGATGAGGAGCTGAAGCGTCTGATCGCCGAAGGCCCGACCGCCGATGAACTGGAACGCGCCAAGGTGCAGTCGCGTGCCGGTTTCGTGCGTGGCATCGAGCGTATTGGCGGTTTCGGCGGCAAGGCTGACGCACTCGCACAGTGCGCCGTATACGAAGGCAACCCGGGTTGCTTCCGCACCTCGCTGGCCAATGTGGAAGCTGCTTCCGCCGCAGACGTAAAGGCGGCCGGCGCCAAGTGGCTGGGTGTGGGCGACCACACCCTGGTGGTCGAGCCGGGCGAGCGCGTTGCCTTGGCTGAGCTGCCGTCGGTCAAGCCGGCGCCGTTCAACGTGCCGGCCGTGGACAGCAAGTACACCACGCTGCCGAGCCAGGTCGACCGCAGCGCCGGCGTGCCCAAGACCACCAGCTTCCCGGAACTGAAGTTCCCGCAGCTGCAGCGCGCCACGTTGAAGAACGGCACCAAAGTCGTGCTGGCCGAGCGCCATGATGTTCCGGTGGTGCAGTTCAGCTATGAGTTCCCGGGTGGCTTCACCGCCGACCGTGGCCGCAAGCCGGGCACCGCCAACTTCACCATGGGCATGCTGGACGAAGGCGCAGGCCAGCTCGGTTCGCTGGCGTTCGCTGACGCGGTGGAAAGCCTGGGTGCCAGCGTCAACGCCGGCGCTTCGCTGGATGGTTCCAGCGTGTACCTGTCGGCACTGAAGGAGAACCTCGCACCGTCGCTGGCGCTGTACGCCGACGTGGTGCGCGCACCGCGTTTCGAGCAGAACGAGATCGACCGCATCAAGGCCACCTGGATTGCTGGCATCCAGCAGGAAAAGGTGCAGCCCAATGCGGTGGCGATGCGTGTGCTGCCGCCGTTGCTGTACGGCGCTGGGCACCCGTATGCGATTCCGTTCACCGGCAGCGGCAATGAAGCCGCAATCCAGTCGCTGACCCGCGAGGACCTGACCTCCTTCCACAAGCAGTGGATTCGTCCGGAGGGCGCCACCCTGATCGTGGTCGGCGACACCACCTTGAAGGACCTCGTGCCGCTGCTGGAACGCAGCTTCGGTGACTGGAAGGGCGAGGGTGCACGGCCGAAGGTGGAGGCCCCGAACAATGTGGACCGTCCGCAGACCGCACGCGTGTTCCTGATCGACCAGCCGGGCGCGGTGCAGGCCAACCTGTTCGCTGGTGAAGTAACGCCGTCGACGATGGACCCGGGCACCACCCGCTTCGATATCGCCAATGGCGTGCTCGGTGGCGACTTCACCTCACGCCTGAACATGAACCTGCGTGAGGACAAGCATTGGTCCTACGGCGCACGTTCGTCGGCATCGAACGCACTGGGCCAGCGTCCGTGGATGGCGGTAGCACCGGTGCAGATCGACAAGACCGGTGAGGCGATGAAGGAAATGAACGCCGAGATCACCCAGTTCGCCAGCGGCCAGCGTCCGCCGACCGATGCCGAAGTCAGTCGCATCCGCAACATCCAGACGCTGAGCCTGCCCGGTGCCTATGAAACCGCATCGGCGGTGATGAGCACCATCGGCGGCATCGTGCGTTACGGCCGCCCGGACGACTACGTGTTCAAGCGCAAGGCCGAGATCGAAGCGATGACCCCGGCGCAGGTAGCCGAAGCCGCCAAGACCCTGGATCCGTCCAAGCTGACCTGGGTGGTAGTGGGCGACCTGAAGCAGACCGAAGCCCCGGTGCGCGCACTGAAGCTGGGCGAAGTGACCGTGATCGACGCCGACGGCAAGCCGGTGGAGAAGAAGTAAGCGGTAGGGCGTAGCCATCCTGCGCTGAAGCCTTACCGGGAAGACCTCTGCCGAGCATGGCTCGGCACTACGTCTTCGCCCCCTCCCTTTCGCGCAGCGAAGGGGAGGGCCGGGGAGGGGTAGTTTTTCGCTTTATAGCCCCTCTCCCGTCTACGGGAGAGGGGTTGAGGCGAGGGCAGCTTTTAGCTTTGGCCGGTAAAGCCCCTGCCGAGCATGGCTCGGCACTACGCTTCTGCCCCCTCCCTTTCGCGCAGCGAAGGGGTGGGCCGGGGAGGGGGAGTTTTTCGCTTTATAGCCCCTCTCCCGTTCACGGGAGAGGGGTTGGGGTGAGGGCAGCTTCTCGCTTGTAAAGCGCCTTGCCGAGCATGGCTCGGCACTACATCGCCGCGCGCTCAACCACAGGGATCACCACCTGTTCATCTATTCCCGGCACAATCCCTGCTGATCTTCACAAGGAATAGTCCATGCGCGTTCTGCTTCTGTCCGCCCTGATCGCCAGCACCGCCGCCTGCACCTGGGTGCCGATTGAATCCAGCGGCAAGACCGTGCGCGTACTGCCCGCCGGTCCGGTTGCGCCGGGCTGCGTAGCCAAGGGTGAGATCGTGGTGTCGGTAAAGAGCAAGGTTGGCTTCTACAACCGCAACCCGCTGCGCGTGCAGGAAGAACTGGAAACCCTGGCCCGCAACGAGGCCCCCAGTGCCGGCGCCAATGCCGTACAGGCCAGTGGCCTGCCGGCCGATGGTAGCCAGCGCTTTGCCGCCTTCCAGTGCCCGCCGCGCTGAGTTTCAGGACGTCTTTACGGTCCCGGCGGCTCCATACGCCGGGCCGCCGATTTGTAAAGATGCGGTAAAAAGGCGCAGGCGCTAGAATGGCGACCCCTTCGCCTGAGTCTTGGCGCTTTCTGATGCCTTTTAAAAACGTCTCGATCGCGGGACTGGCGCATATTGATGCGCCGCATACGCTGACCTCAAAGGAAATCAACGAGCGGCTCCAGCCCACGCTGGAACGCCTGGGCATTCGTGCCGACGTGCTTGGCGATATCGCCGGCATCCATGCGCGCCGCCTTTGGGACCAGGGTACACAGGCCTCGGACGTTGCCACGCTGGCAGGCCGCAAGGCGCTGGAAGATGCCGGCATCACCGCCGACATGGTTGGTCTGCTGATCAACACTTCCGTCAGCCGTGATTACCTGGAGCCGTCCACCGCTTCGATCGTGTCCGGCAACCTGGGCATCGGCGAAGAGTGCGTCACCTTCGACATCGCCAACGCCTGCCTTGCCTTCATCAATGGCATGGACATGGCGGCGCTGATGCTGGAGCGCGGCGACATCGACTATGCGTTGATCGTCGACGGCGAAACCTCCAACCTGGTCTATGAAAAGACCCTGGAACGCATGATGTCCCCGGACATCACCGCCCAGCAGATGCGTGACGAAGTCGCCGCGCTGACCACCGGTTCCGGTGCGGCAGCAATGGTGATGGCGCGCTCGGAGCTGGTGCCGGACGCCCCGCGTTACCGCGGCGGCGTGACCCGTGCAGCCAACCAGTGGAACAAGCTGTGCGTGGGCAACCTGGACCGCATGGTCACTGATACCCGCATGCTGCTGATCGAAGGCATCAAGCTGGCCACCAAGACCTTTGAAGCCACGCGCGTCGCGCTCGGCTGGGCAGTGGAGGAGATCGACCAGTTCGTGATCCACCAGGTCAGCCAGCCGCATACCAATGCCTTTATCAAGGCCTTCGGCATCGACCCGAAGAAGGTGATGACCATCTTTGGTGAGCACGGCAACATCGGCCCGGCTTCGGTGCCGATCGTGCTGAGCAAGCTGCGTCAGCTGGGCAAGCTCAAGAAGGGCGACCGCGTCGCGCTGATGGGTATTGGCTCGGGCTTGAACTGCACGATGGCCGAGGTGGTCTGGTAACAAGGCCAGATCTGACGCTTTTCCCTTCTCCCATTGCGGGAGAAGGTGCCCGAAGGGCGGAAGAGGGGAGGCGTGCGCAGCACGCATGCGCCTGGAGTTCGAGCGGTAGTCCACGCTCCTCCACTCCGACCAACCCTCTCCCCAACCCCTCTCCCGGTGGGAGAGGGGCTTAGCAGCCGCAGGTGCGACCCGATGAACAAACTCCCCGGTTACCCCAGCAAGACCCACCGCTTCGAAGTGCGTCCAGGCTTGTCGATGAACTACATCGATGAAGGCCCGCGCGATGGTGAGGTGGTGGTGATGCTGCACGGCAATCCCTCGTGGAGCTATCTGTGGCGGCACCTGGTCAACGGCCTCAGCGACAAGTACCGCTGCATCGTGCCGGACCATATCGGCATGGGCCTGTCCGACAAGCCCGACGACAGTCGTTACGAGTACACCCTGCAGTCGCGCGTTGATGATCTGGACGCCCTGCTCAAGCACCTGGGCATCACCGGCCCGGTGACCTTGGCCGTGCATGACTGGGGCGGCATGATCGGCTTCGGCTGGGCGCTGTCGCACCACGACCAGGTCAAGCGTCTGGTGATCACCAATACCGCCTCGTTCCCGTTGCCGCCGGAAAAGCCGATGCCGTGGCAGATCGCCATGGGCCGGCACTGGAAGCTGGGCGAATGGTTCATCCGTACCTTCAATGCGTTCTCCGCCGGTGCCTCGTGGCTGGGCGTGAGCCGACGCATGCCGGCTGATGTGCGCCGCGCCTATGTGTCGCCGTACAACAACTGGGACAACCGCATTTCCACCATCCGCTTCATGCAGGACATCCCGCTGTCGCCGGCCGACAAAGCCTGGTCGTTGCTGGAGCGTGCGGCGCAAGCGCTGCCGTCGTTCGCGGATCGCCCGGTATACATCGCTTGGGGCCTGCGCGACATCTGCTTCGACCATCACTTCCTGACCGGCTTCCGCAAGGCCTTGCCGCAGGCCGAAGTGACCACGTTTGAAGACGCCAACCACTATGTGTTGGAAGACAAGCACGAAGTGATCGTGCCGGCAGTACGCGCGTTCCTGGAGCGCAACCCGCTGGGGTGAGTCGGGGTGCGTCGGCTCTTGTAGGAGCGGCGTAAGCCGCGAAGCAAGGGAGGCATCGGCTATGGCCAGCTCTCCATCGTGCAGACCCCTGTCGGGCGTTTCACGCAGAGCGCGCGCGATGATTGATTTCTCGCAGACTGGAGCATTGTCAGCTTCGCGGCTGACGCCGCTCCCACAAGCGCCGTGAGCGAGCGATGCGTGCTTCTGCCCCCTCCCTTGCGCCGAAGGCGGAGGGGAGGGTTGGGGAGGGGTAAGCATTTGTGGCCGTTCCCACTGCACAAGCTTCGCGGCTTACGCCGCTCCTACAGGCACGCGCTGGTGTGCGAAGCTCTGTGCTTCTTTGCACAGGGAGTGAAGCATGGATTTCGACAGCCTGGACCGTCAGCTGCGTGATAGCGCGCAGGATCTTGCCTTGAGCAACGAAGAACGCTCGGCGCTACGCGAGCTGGGCGCGGAGCTTACGCCCGACCGCCTGCGCTTCCTGCGCAATCGCGCCTTCGATATCGCCCGCGAGCAGGTCGCTGCCAATCCAGCCGAAGCCCTGCCGATGCTGAAGTGGGTCGAACAGGTGGTGCGCACCCTGGACGTCAACGCCGGCCCGGTCGAAACCCTGACCAGCACCTATTTCTCGCCGGGCGATGCCTGCATGCAACGGCTGCGCGCGCTGTGCGCCGGGGCCAAACAGACACTGGATATCTGTGTATTCACCATTTCCGATGACCGTTTGAGCGGGGTCATCCTGGACGCGCACAAGCGCGGCGTGGTGGTGCGCATCATCAGCGACAACGACAAGGTCTACGACGACGGCAACGACATCCGCCGTCTGAATGATGCGGATATTCCGGTGCGGGTGGACCACAGCGAATACCACATGCACCACAAGTTCGCGCTGTTCGACGGCAAGGTGCTGGCCAACGGCAGCTTCAACTGGACGCGTACCGCGACCGAGCACAACGATGAGAATCTGGTGGTCAGCAATGACCGCAATCTGGTGCGCAGCTTCGCGCAGCAGTTCGAAGTGTTGTGGGGGCGTTACAAGGCGCTTTGAGTCTGTGCAGCGGTGGTGTTGTCGAGGTCACTCCCATCCTTGCAGAAGTGACCAGACAACTTTCTCAAGCCGCAATTGGCGTATTCGGCGGCGAAGCCGGGCTGTTGCCGTTGTCGTCCGGATGGTCGTCATCATTGTCGGCACCATCGCGCCAACGCCAGTCGGCCAGGGTCAGTGCCGGCATGCCATGGGCGATGCGCGCGCGGTCGCACTGCGAGCTGGCCTTGCCGTATTCCCAGGACGCGTCCACCTCGCGGCACACGCTCGGCCTGTTCGGGTGGATGGTGCAGCGTGAGTACACGCCGATCTCCGAGTCCAGGGCCACGCAGCGTATCGGGTCCGAATAGGTGCCCTGCATGCACAGCCGGTGCGGGTCCAGGCGCTGGGTCAGCTGGTGGGGCACGCCGCCTTCGGTGACTTCGTCCGATTCCATCCAGTGGAAGGCAACGCGGTATTGGGTGCAGCAAGCGCCGCAGGTCAGGCAGGGATGGGGCATGGGATACCGGCCTTGGCGGCAGGAATAGGACAAAAGGAAGGTGGGAAATTTTCCACGGTGACGGCCTGCGCGCAAGATTTTTCTGCATTGGCGACAATAGGAAGATGAACGAAACCTGCAATATCGCCGCGCGCCTGCCCGAGCTGGCGCGTGAACGGCCCGACCAGATCGCCATCCGTTGCCCCGGCAAGCCCGCCGCCAATGGCATGGCCGCCTACGACGTGACCCTGGATTACCGCACGCTGGATGCCCGCAGCGACGCCATTGCCGCCGGTTTGGCGGCAAACGGCATCGGTCGCGGCGTGCGCGCGGTGGTGATGGTGCGGCCCGGTCCGGAATTCTTCCTGCTGATGTTCGCCCTGTTCAAGATCGGTGCGGTGCCGGTGCTGGTCGACCCCGGCATTGATAAGCGCGCGCTGAAGCAGTGCCTGGACGAAGCGCAGCCGCAGGCCTTCATCGGCATCCCCTTGGCGCAGTTTGCGCGGGTGCTGCTCGGCTGGGCCAAGGCGGCCAAGCTCAAGGTCACCGTCGGCCGGCGCTGGGCTTGGGGCGGCATCACCTTGGCAAAGATCGAGGCTGACGGCGCAGGCGCTGGTAGCCAACTGGCTGCGACGGCGCCCGATGACGTGGCCGCGATCCTGTTCACCAGCGGCTCCACCGGCGTGCCCAAGGGCGTGGTCTACCGCCACCGCCATTTCGTCGGTCAGGTGGAACTGCTGCGCAATGCCTTCGGCATGCAGCCCGGCGGCATCGATCTGCCGACCTTCCCGCCATTCGCCCTGTTCGACCCGGCGCTGGGCCTGACTTCGGTAATCCCGGACATGGACCCGACCCGGCCCGGTAGCGCCGATCCGCGCAAGCTGCACGACGCCATCGCCCGTTTCGGCGTGACCCAGTTGTTTGGTTCACCGGCGCTGATGCGAGTGTTGGCCGAGCATGGCCAACCGCTGCCAACGGTGACCCGCGCCACCTCGGCTGGCGCACCGGTACCGCCGGAGATCGTGTCCAAGATCCGTTCGCTGATGCCGGAAGACGGCCAGTTCTGGACGCCGTATGGCGCCACCGAATGTCTGCCGGTGGCGGTGATCGAAGGCCGTGAGCTGGTTGATACGCGCGAGGCGACCGAGGCTGGTGCGGGCACCTGTGTCGGCCGCGTGGTCGCGCCGAATGCCGTGCGCATCATTGCCATCACTGACGCGCCGATTGCTGACTGGAGTGGTGTGCGTGAGCTGCCTGCCGGTGAGGTGGGCGAGATCACCGTGGTCGGTCCGACCACCACCGACAGCTATTTCAATCGACCGCAGGCAACAGCCGCGGCCAAGATCCGCGAAGTGCTGGCCGATGGTGGCGAGCGTATCGTGCATCGCATGGGCGATGTGGGCTGGTTTGATGTCCAAGGGCGGCTGTGGTTCTGCGGGCGCAAGACGCATCGGGTCGAGACGGCGGCAGGGCCGCTGTATACCGAGCAGGTGGAGCCGGTGTTCAACACGGTAGCTGGTGTGCGGCGCACGGCTTTGGTGGGTGTTGGTGCGTTGGGTCAGCAGGTGCCGGTGCTGTGTTACGAGCTGCTGCCGGATCAGCATTTTCATCAGGTTGAAGAGCAGTTGCGGGCGCTGGCGTTGCAGCATCCTGAGCTAGGTGGGATCGAACAATTCCTGCGTCATCCGGGCTTCCCAGTGGATATCCGCCACAACGCCAAGATCGGGCGCGAGAAGCTGGCGGTGTGGGCGCAGGCGCAGTTGGGTTGAGCTTGAGAGCTTGAAGCAGGAGCACCCCTCCCAACCCTCCCCTTCGCTGCGCGAAAGGGAGGGCTAAAGCTTTGCCCCCTCCCTTTGCCGCAGGCAAGGGGAGGGCCGGGGAGGGGTGCTCTTGCCCCCTCCCTTGCGCCGAAGGCGGAGGGGAGGGTTGGGGAGGGGTAAAGCGCAGTGTCGTTTGAGTCGAAGGACAGCCCGAATCCAGCTATTTCCTGACAGGCTTCCATCTACTGAGATTGCAGGCTTTCCGCAGTAAAGACGGATAACTGCAATGGACAAGCTGCGAAGGCGCGCAAGAGCCCTGCGCAACACACCCACCGATGCCGAAGACCGCCTATGGCAGCAACTGCGCCGGCGCCAGTTGGCAGGCTTCCGCTTTCGTAGACAGATGCCCTTGGCCGGATACATCGCCGACTTCGTTTGTCTGGAGGCGAAGCTGATTGTAGAACTGGATGGTGGGCAGCATCTTGAGCAACTTGCCTATGACCAGCGGCGGACTGCGGTGCTGCAGGGACTGGGATTCCGAGTGCTTCGCTACTGGAATGATGAGGTGCTGCAGCGGATGCCGGCTGTGTTGGAGGACGTTTTGAGGGCTTTGGCGCACGGCGAAGAGCCCCCCTCCCAACCCTCCCCTTCGCTGCGCGAAAGGGAGGGCTAAAGCTTGGCGGCTCGAAGTCCTAGCAGTTCTGCAGCTGTTGCCCCCTCCCTTGCGCCGAAGGCGGAGGGGAGGGCTGGGGAGGGGTAAAGCTTCCAGCCACCAACATCAACAATCCACGCGCACACCACTGCTGCGATACTGACGGACAAATCTCAATGCTTCCGCCGCAGCAGGTCGGCGCGGAAGCCCAGCAGCAGAGCGATCAAACGAATGAAGATTCTGGTTACCGGTGGTGGTGGTTTTCTCGGTCAGGCACTGTGCCGTGGCCTGGTCGAACGCGGCCATCAGGTGCTGAGCTTCAATCGCGGTCATTACCCGTCACTGCAGGAAATCGGCGTCGGCCAGATCCGTGGAGACCTCGCTGATGCCAATGCCGTGCATCACGCCGCCGCCGGAGTCGATGCCATTTTCCACAACGCCGCCAAGGCCGGTGCCTGGGGCAGCTACGACAGCTACTTCCAGGCCAATGTGGTCGGCACCCGCAACGTGCTTGCCGCCTGCAAGGCGCATGACATCCGCCGCTTGGTCTATACCTCCACGCCCAGCGTCACCCATCGCGCTACTCATCCGGTCGAAGGCCTGGGTGCGGATGAAGTGCCCTACGGTGAGGACTTCCAGGCGCCGTATGCCGCCACCAAGACCATCGCCGAGCAGGAAGTGCTGGCCGCCAATGGCGCCGATCTGGCAACCATTGCCCTGCGCCCGCGCTTGATCTGGGGCCCGGGTGACAACCAGCTGGTGCCGCGCTTGGCCGAACGCGCCCGCGCCGGCCGTCTGCGTTTTGTCGGCGATGGCAGCAACAAGGTCGATACCACCTTCATCGACAACGCTGCGCAGGCGCATTTCGATGCCTTCGATCATCTGGTGGTGGGCGCGGCTTGTGCGGGCAAGGCTTACTTCATTTCCAACGGCGAACCGCTGCCGATGCGCGAACTGCTCAACCGCTTGCTTGCCGCTGTTGGTGCGCCTGCAGTGGAGAAGTCGATCTCGTTCAAGACCGCGTACCGCATCGGCTCGCTCTGCGAAAAGCTGTGGCCGCTGCTGCGTCTGTCTGGCGAGCCACCGATGACACGTTTTCTCGCCGAGCAGCTGTGCACGCCGCATTGGTATTCGATGGAGCCGGCACGCCGTGATTTCGGTTACGTGCCCAAGGTTTCGATCGAAGAAGGTCTGCGCCGGTTGGCCGCTGCTTCCTGAATGGACAGCGTCATCATCATGCGACGCTAACGCTCTTGTCACTGTATCGCGACCGGCGATTGCCGAGGATGGAACCCTGATTCCAACCGAGGACCCAGCCCATGCTGCATTACGCCGTCGTTTTCTTCGTCATCGCCATCATTGCAGCCGTGCTCGGCTTCAGTGGCATTGCCGGTGCGGCCAGCAATATCGCGTGGATCCTGTTCGTCGTATTCCTGATCCTTGCAGTGGTGTCGATGTTCCGCAAGAAAGGCTGATCGTTG
The DNA here is from genome assembly GCF_056760235.1 of Stenotrophomonas sp. STEN018. NCBI lineage: Bacteria > Pseudomonadati > Pseudomonadota > Gammaproteobacteria > Lysobacterales > Lysobacteraceae > Stenotrophomonas > Stenotrophomonas sp. STEN018. The sequence continues at coordinate 19,190 of NZ_JBRREK010000028.1, read as the reverse complement.
CTGACGCCAGAAACAGACGTGCATGAAATAAAGCGGCCCGCATCCTCATGGAGGCTGCGGGCCGCGTCGTTTCAGTAGTTTCGATCAGGCCGAAGTGCTGATCGAGCTGCGCAGGTTCTTGTCTGCAGCGTGACGCTCCAGCGCCAGCTCGATCAGACGGGTGATCAGCGCGGTATAGCCCAGTCCGCTTGCGCCCCATAGCTTGGGATACATGCTGATCTTGGTGAAGCCGGGCAGGGTGTTCAGTTCGTTGATGACGACGTCACCGGCCTCGGTGAGGAACACGTCCACACGCGCCATGCCGATGCAGTCCAGCGCCTGATAGGCGCGCACGGCGATCTCGCGGATGCGCTGCTGCGCATCGGCAGCGATATCAGCCGGGATCACCGTCTCCGCGCCGCTGGCGCTGATGTACTTGGTGTCATAGGCGTAGAAGTCGTCATGCACCACCACTTCGCCGCAGACGCTGGCTTCGGGCACGTCATTGCCCAGCACCGCGCATTCGATCTCGCGGCCGACAATCGCCGACTCCACCAGTACCTTGTGGTCGAACGACAGGGCCAGCGCCATTGCGGTGGCGAACTCGTCGGCATTGCGCACCTTGCTCACGCCCACCGATGAACCCTGGTTGGCCGGCTTTACGAACAGCGGCAGGCCGAGTTGTGCGACCAGTGCAGCGTAGTCGGCGCGTGCAGCAGTGACATGGTTGAAGCAGGCAAACGGCGCCACCGCCAGGCCGGCATCACGCAGCAGGCGCTTGGCCATGTCCTTGTCCATCGCCGCGGCCGCACCCAGCACGCCGGGGCCGGCGAAGGGCAGGTTCAAGGTGCGCAGCAGGCCCTGCAGGGTGCCGTCTTCGCCGAGGGTGCCGTGCACGATCGGGAACACCACGTCCAGCTGCGGTACGGCGCGGCCATCGGCAGCCAGCAGCTGGCCGCGCTCGGCGCCGGGCAGTACCGACAGCACCGGGCCGGAGGTATCCAGCGCGATGCGCTTGGGGTCATCGGCATTGATCAGGAAGCCGGCCGCATCACACAGGTGCCACAGGCCCTGCTTGTCCACGCCGATCAGGCTGACGTCGAAACGTTCCTTGTCCAGCGCATCGAAGATGTTCTTCGCCGACTGCAGCGAGACCTCGTGCTCGGCCGAACGACCGCCGAAGATGATGCCAACCCGGGTCTTGCCCATTGCCTGTGTGCTCCTGACGCTGTGTTTGGTGGTGTCTGCATAGCATGAACTCAAACGCCGCGATTCGGGAATAGGGTTTGGCGGTTGCTTTCAAGCCAGAACGGGCGATTCGGGATTGGCGTTTTATTGATTGCGGCGACCAGCTGGCGCGGCTTGCCGCCGAAAGCGCGGTTTCACGCGCAAGGCGCCGCTACATGAACAAATCCTGTGCTGGCGAGGCATCAGCTCCCCGCCGCCATCCAATCTCCGATCCCGCCCCTCCGGTAGAATGCCCGGCATGCCTGCATCCCCCTTCAAAATGATCAAGCCGCTGGCCGGCCGCGCGCTGGAAGTGGCCTTGAACCGCGCGCTGGCGCTGGACCCGGATACCCGCACCGCGCTGGCCTCGCTCGACGGCCAACGCATCGCCCTGACCCTGGAATCGCCATCGCTGGCGATGCAGATCGGGGTCGCCGGTGAACGCCTGACCGTGGGCCCGGTGGACCCGTCGCTGGAGCCGGACCTAGCGGTGCGCAGCACGCTGGGCGGGGTGCTGGCGCAGCTTCCCTTCCTGGCCAATGCACGGCGTGGCAATAGCGCGCCGGCAGGGCGGGTCAAGGTGTCCGGCGATGCGGAGCTGGCGCGCCGCCTGCAGCAGCTGGCTACCCGTTTTGATCCGGATTGGCAGCAGCCCTTTGTCAAAGCCTTTGGCGAGATCCTCGGCGTGCAGATCGCGCAGACCCTGCGTGCAGCCTTGCTGCAGGCCAGGCGCAGCGCCAAGGATCTGGCCGAGACCGCCGCCGAATACGTTACCGAGGAGTCGCGTGATGTCGTTGCCCGTGCCGAGCTGGATGCCTTCCATGATGATGTGGACGTGATCCGCGATGACGTCGAACGCATGGCCGCGCGCATCGCGCGCCTGCGTCAGCGCGCCGGGGGTGCCGCATGAAGCTGGTCCGCGCCATGTTCCGCGCCAGCCGCATCGGCCGGGTGATCCTGCGTTATCGCCTGGATGACCTGCTTGATGACACCCCGGTCGAACGTTGGCTGAGCGTTGCCAAGCCGTTCGTGCCGCGCGCCAGTGCCGATATCGCCTCGCAGTCGCGCGGTGCGCGCCTGCGTCTGGCGCTGCAGGAGCTGGGCCCGATCTTCGTCAAGTTCGGTCAGATCCTGTCCACCCGCCGCGATCTGGTGCCGCCGGATGTCGCTGCTGAGCTGACCCTGCTGCAGGACCGGGTCAAGCCCTTCGACGGCGAGCATGCGCTGCAGATCGTCGAGCAGGCGCTGGGCCTGCCGATCACCGAAGCCTTCGCCAGCTTCGACACCACACCGCTGGCCTCGGCCTCGATCGCCCAGGTACATGCGGCGACCTTGGATGATGGCCGCCAGGTCGTGGTCAAGGTGCTGCGCCCAGATATCGAGAAGCAGATTGCCGGTGACATCGCCCTGCTCAAGTCGCTGGCTGCACTGGTCGAGCGCACCCATCCGCGTGCCGACAAGATCCGCCCGCGCGAAGTAGTGGCCGAGATCGAAACCACGCTGGCTGCAGAGTTGGACCTGCAGCGCGAAGGCGCCAACGCCAGCGTGCTGCGCCGCTTCTGGGAAAACTCGGACGATCTGTACGTTCCGGAAGTGATCTGGAGCCACACAGCCGAGCGCGCGCTGACCCTGGAGCGCGTCTGGGGTATTCCTTCGGATGATATCGCCGCGCTGGACAAGGCTGGCATCGACCGCAAGGCGCTTGCCGCCAAGGGTGTGCGCGTGTTCTACACGCAGGTGTTCCGCGACAACTTCTTCCACGCCGATGCGCATGCCGGCAACATCTGGGTCGATATCGATCCGGCACGCCGCGACAACCCGCGCTTCATCGCGCTGGACTTTGGCATCATGGGCCAGCTGTCGGAAGAGGATCAGTTCTACCTCGCCGAAAACTTCATGGCCATCTTCAACCGTGATTACCGCCGCATCGCCGAGCTGCACCTGCAGGCGCAGTGGATGCCGAACACGGTGCGCATCGATGAGCTGGAAGCCGCCGTGCGTGCGGTGTGCGAGCCGTACTTCACCCGGCCGCTGTCGCAGATATCGCTGGCCGAAGTGCTGATGAAGCTGTTCCGCACCGCCCAGCGCTACCAGCTGACCCTGCAGCCGCAGTTGATCCTGCTGCAGAAGACGCTGTTGAACATCGAAGGTGTGGGCCGCCAGCTCGACCCGAACCTGGATATCTGGGAAGTGGCCAAGCCGGTGCTGGAACGCATCCTGCGCGAGCGCTACAGCCCGCGCCGTGCGTTGAAGGAACTGCGTAAGCGCCTGCCGGAAATCATGACCCAGGCCCCGGACATGCCGGCCCTGCTGCACAGCTGGCTGCGCCAGCAGGTGGAAGGCAAACATGAGCTGGCGATGCGTTCGCAGGACATCGTCAACCTCGAAGGCACGCTGCAGCGCATGCAGCGGCGCGTGGTTACCGCCGTTGCTGGTGCTGGATTGATGGTGGTGTCGGCGTTGTTGTACGGCCTGCAAGCGGGCGGCCCGCAGTTCGCCTCGATCCCGTTGTGGTCGTGGGTCACCGGCGTGGTTGGTTCGATTGCGGTGGCGTCGGCGTGGTTGCGCCGATGACTGACGTTGTTGATGAAGCAGTGGAAGCAGCGGTAGTTTTTGAGCCCTTGCCGCTGTTGTACGAAGACCAGTGGTTGGCGGTGGTCAACAAGCCTGCGGGCTTGATGGTCCACGACAGCAAGCTGGCGCGTGGCGAAGATGACTTCCTGGCTGATCGCTTGCGCGAGCAGTTGGGCAAACCAATTTTTCTGATTCATCGTCTGGATCGTGCGACCAGCGGTTGCCTGTTGTTGGCCTTCGATCGCGAAAGCGCCAGCGTGCTGGGCAAGACGTTGATGGGCGGCGAGGTGGAGAAGGACTACCTCGCGGTGTGTCGCGGTTGGCCGGCGGAGGATGCGTTCACCGTCGATCACGATCTGGATGGCGGTCCCGGCAAACCGATCAAGAAGCAGGCGATCACCCACTTCCAGAAGCTGCTGGAAGGCGAGCTGCCGATTCCCTCCACGGGTTTCCCGACCTCGCGTTATGCGCTGCTGCGTTGCCAGCCGCAGACCGGCCGTTTCCGCCAGATCCGCCGGCACCTCAAGCACATGTTCCATCACATGATCGGCGACACCAGCCACGGAGATGGACGGCACAACCGCAGCTTCCGCATGCAGGGCGTGCACCGCATGTTGCTGCACGCCGAGCGTTTGGCGTTCCCGCATCCGCAGGACGGCCGTCGCATCGAAGCGCGCGCACCGCTGGACCGCGAGTTCCAGAAGGCGATGGATCTGTTCGGTTGGAAGCTACCCGATTGAAGGTGGTGCCGAGCCAAGCTCGGCAGGGGCTTCCCCCGCAACTCATCAACACTTGCGGGATGATTGTGGGAGCGGCGTCAGCCGCGAAGCCCATAAGCCATCAGATTGCGGGAAACCTGGTGATCGCAACATTGTCGGCTTCGCGGCTTACGCCGCTCCTACAAAAACCAGAGCGGCTTTACCGGTAACGCCCCTTGCCGAGCATGGCTCGGCACTACAGTTGGGCGCTTATTTGACTTCGCTGTTGATCTTCTCCAGGTCCTTCTGCAGGTCCGCCATCAGCGGGATCATCTTCTGCTGGATGGCGACCATCAGGTTCTGCATCAGCGCCGGGGTCTTGTCGAGCAGGCTCTGGCCGGCCGGGCTCTCGTAGAACTCGGCCATCGCCAGTACGTCTTCCTTCGAGAACGACTGCTTGTACAGATCCACATACATCGGCCGCATCTGCGACCAGGCCAAGGCCTGACGCAAGGTCTGCGAGGTGCGCTGCTGGATGCGCTGCAGTCCGGCCTTCTGCTCCGTTGTCAGCGATTGCTTCTCGGCGATCTGCGCGAACTGCTGCGCCTGCATTGCTTCCATCTGCGGCAGCATCGCGTCGAGCATGCTCTGTGCACGCGAGGCCGCCAGCAGGCGGTTGACGTCGGCATCGGTAGCCGGCGTGGCCCAAGCCGGTGCGATGCCGGCAAGCAGCAGGCTGGCGGCTAGCAGCAAGGGAGCGCAACGGGTGCGGAGGGTTCGGCGGCAACGCTGCATGGATCGTCCTTGTGGTGGGCAGGGTTCGAGCATAACCGGGGTGCCGCCATGGCCGAAGTCAGTTTCTCTGGACCCTTCACTTGCCTGCGGTGTGGCGGGGAGCACAGTTATGGGTGTAATAAATAATTGATTTTAATGAAATATTTACATTAATAGGGTAGCGGCTAGCATAATCGCGTTACAGAAAACCTACTGAAATTGCGAAAAATAGAGACGAGAGTCACGTTTCTATCTATGCTTGGCATCAGGAGCTGTACTCAGGGGGGGTACGTGGCCTCGCAAGCCACCTGCCCGCAACAAGTAGGAAATGCGATGGACAGTCTGTTTGAGGGGCCGACCGTACTCGTCGTGGCCAGTTGGGTGGCAATTCTCACCCTGCTGTTGGCCACGGTGCTGTTGTTGATCATTGTTTTTCTGCGGGTACGGGCGCAGCGCCGTGAAAAGCGTGACACCCAGGCTCGGCAGTACTGGAACGATGTTCTGCAGCGCGAGCTTGCCGGGGAAACCGTGCCGGTGCATCGATTGCAACGCGATGAGGTCATAGGCTTCATCGAAGCCTGGAACAGCATCTGCGAGACCTTGCCGGAAGCTTCGGTACGGCGGCTGGCCCCGCTCGGTCATCGGGTCGGTCTGGAGGACGCAGCGCAACGCATGTTGCGTGGCAGCTACCACGACCGCGCCATGACCATCATTGCCCTCGGCCATCTGCGCGACCGGCATCTCTACGATCTGCTGGCCAAGTTCCTCGACGACCGCAGCCCCATCGTCTCGCTGTGCGCAGCGCGGGCATTGGCGCAGGTGGATCCGCCACGCGCGATGTCGGCGTTCGTGCCGATGATCACCGAGCGCGAGGATTGGGTGCCTGGCAGCGTGGCGCGGATCCTGGCTGAGAACAGTGACGGCAGCGCTGCCCGCGAAATCAGCAACGCGCTGCTACGCGCCAATGCGGACTCCACCGTGAAGCTGGTGCGTTTTCTTGCTGATATCGATCCGCAGCGTGCGGCGGTGGTGGTGCGGCAATTGCTGGAAGGACATGTGGACGACCACATCATCTCGGTATGCCTGCAGTTGATCAGCGATCGTCAGGATCGCGAGCGGGTGATCGGCTTCCTCACCGCGTCGCGCTGGCACGTGCGCATGCACGCAGCGGCGGCGCTGGGACGCATCGGCGAACGCAGTGATGCGACACGACTGGAAGCACTGCTGTCAGACAGCGTCTGGTGGGTGCGCTACCGCACCGCGCAGGCCTTGTTCGGCCTGCCGGGCATGGGTGCCGATGCCCTGCGTGAAGTGCAGTCGCGGCAGAGTGATGGCTACGGACGCGACATCATCGAACAGGTGCTGTCCGAGAACGCGATGAGGAGTGCGACATGAGCGCTTATTGGCAGATGCTGGTGAGCTATGTGCAGCAGATTCCCTGGGTGCATATCGCCGACTCGCTGCAGTGGTTTTTCATGATCTATTTTGTCGCGATCAACCTGTCCTACCTGATCCTCAACTACATTTCGGCCTACCAGATCGTGCGCTACATGCGCGAGTACCGGGCCAATTACCTGCCCGCCGGTCTACGCGAGTACCAGCCGCCGGTAAGCATCATCCTGCCCGCGTACAACGAAGAAACCTCGGTGGTCTCCTCGGTGCGCTCGCTGCTCAAGACCAGCTACCCGGCGTTCGAGATCGTGGTCGTCAACGACGGCTCCAGCGACCGTACTCGCGATGCGCTGATCGAGGCGTTTGGACTGGTGCGGGTGCCCGAGGCCTATCGCACCCGCCTGCAGACCGAGCCGGTGCACGGGGTTTACGCTTCGGCAAGTTGCCCGCGCGTGCGCATGGTGGACAAGGCCAATGGCGGCAAGGCCGATGCGATCAATGCAGGGATCAACTGCGTGCGCTATCCGCTGTTCTGCGTGGTCGATGCCGACAGCATCCTGCAGCCGGAGAGCCTGTCGCGGGTGGTGCGGCCGTTTCTGGAAGACAGCCGTGTGGTCGCCAGCGGTGGCGTGGTGCGTGTGCTGAACGGCTGCACGGTGCGCGATGGCATGCTCGACAAGATCGGCCTGCCCAACCGCTGGCTGCCCAGTTTCCAATTGGTGGAGTATCTGCGTGCGTTCCTGTTCGGGCGCATGGGCTGGTCGCCGATGAACGCGCTGCTGATCATCTCCGGCGCCTTCGGCGTTTTCTACAAGGAGCGGGTGATCGCCATCGGTGGCTACCGCACCGACACCGTTGGCGAGGATATGGATCTGGTGATCCGCCTGCACCGCAACCTGCGCGAGGAAAAGCGCGACTACCGCATCGTGTTCGTGCCTGATCCAGTGTGCTGGACCGAGGCGCCGACTGATCTTGCTTCACTGCGCAACCAGCGCATGCGCTGGCAGCGCGGTCTGGCCGAAAGCCTGTGGACCAATATCGGCATGTTGTTCAATCGTCGTAGTGGTGCAGCGGGCTGGGTGGCGTTCCCGTTCATGCTGTTCTTCGAGTTTCTCGGCCCGATCATCGAGGTGGTGGGCTATGTCTCGATGATCGTGCTGGCCCTGTGCGGGCTGGTGCAGCTGGACGTGTTCCTGATCTTCCTGGCCGCGGCAGTCGGCATGGGCATCCTGCTCTCGGTCAACGCGATGCTGCTGGAGGAACTCTCCTTCGGCCTGTACTCGCGGCCAATGCAGCAGCTGCGTTTGTTCGTGGTGGCGATCCTGGAGAACTTCGGCTATCGCCAGCTGAACTCCATCTGGCGTTTCTCCGCCACCATCCGTTGGATGTTCAGCCGTCGCAAACGGCATAGCTGGGGGCGCATCAGTCGTGATGGTTCCTGGCAGCAGAGCCATAAAGAAGAAGTGCCGGTGGCGGTGGCAGTTGCATCGTCAGTGATCGGCGAATCGAGTATCAACAAATGATTTCCAGGAACCGTTCCATGACCCAGCACCAATCCTTCCGTGCTCCGCGCCATGTGCTGTCGCGTTGCCTGTTGCTCGCGCTGGCCGCTGCGCCGTTGTTGGTGTTTGCGCAGGAAGCGCCTGACAGCCTGACCGTGCAGTTGCAGCAGATTCGCGAACAGTCCGATGCCAACAACCGCGCCGCAACCATCGCCCGCTACAGCGCGCTGCTGGCCGAGCATCCGGACAATGGCGACGTGCTGTTGGCGCGTGGCCGTACCTACGCCTGGGACGGGCAGTACGCTGCTGCCGAAGCCGATCTGCAGCAGGTGGTGAAGAACAGCCCGACCTATGCCGACGCCTGGTCGGCACTGGGCGATATGTACCGCTGGAGCGACCGCCCGCAGCAGGCCGCCGATGCCTACTCGCGTTGGGTGGAGCTGGCACCGCAGGACCCGGCCGCGCGAATCGCGCGTGGTCGCGAGCTGCGTGCACTCGGCCAGACCGCTGCTGCGCGTGCTGATTTCGACGCCGCCGCCACGTTGGGTGCCGATCCCAAGGAAATCGCCGAGCTGCGCCTGAGCCTGTTACCGCGCATGGCCAACCCGGATGCGGTGGCGGCCGATGGCTATCGTTGGGGTGCAAGCGTGGGCTGGGATCACACCCGCTTCAGCGGTGACCGCCAGAGCTGGAACGACAACGACCTGACCCTGCGCCGCTATTTCCCGCGCGGTTCGCTGGGTCTGGAGCTGCTGCGCGCAGATCACTTCAGCACTTCAGATACTGCCTGGGCGCTGGATGGCTACGCGCCGCTGTGGTCGCGCGCCTATGCAAACCTGCGTTACCAGCGCGGCCCGTCCAGCGGCGTGCTACCCAAGCAGAGCTGGCGCGTGGAGGTATTCCAGGGCGTGGGCAGCGGTTGGGAACTGTCGGCCAGCGTCGACCAGTTGCGCTTCTCCGACACCACCGAGTTCTACGGCATCGGCGTCGGCCGCTACGTCGGCAACTGGTATGGCCGCTACAAGCTGCAGCACGTGCCGGGCGTTGGCTCGGGCAGCTGGAGCCACCGCGTGCTGTTGCGCAACTACTACAAGGGCGATGCCGACGACTATCTGGAGGTCAGCGTCAGCAGCGGTCGCAGCACCGATCTGGATCGCTTCGGCGGCGTCGTGCGTGACAGCAACGCCGCCCTCGGTATCGCCTGGCGGCACCAGGTCACGCCCAACTGGGGCTTCAAGCTGGGCGCCGGCTATGCCGACGACGATGGTGGCTTTGAAGAGCAGCGCCTGTCGGGCTCTATCTATACGCGCTGGTAACGGAGCGGTTGACGATGATATCCACGCATGACGGCGGCGCTTGGGCGCGCTTTTCTTCGGCCTTCCCGGTGTTGCTGCTTGCGCAGCTGGTGCTGGTCGCAATGGCGGTCAGCAACGGTGTTGCGGGTGCCGGTGGTGGCTTGCAGACCGGTGCAATAGTCGGCATTGCAGGTGCCCAGGCCGTGCTGATGTTGCTGCGCTCGGTGCCGATCCTGGTGCTGTTGTCGCTGCCCTTGCTGGCAATCAAGCGGGCCTTGTCGCGCTACATCGCCTTGGGCCTGCTGTGGTCGCTGTTCATCGTGGTGCAGGTGCTGCTGGACCAGTATTTCCAGGTCGCACATGTGCCGCTGGGTGCGGATCTGTTCGGCTACAGCCTTGCCGAGATCCGCACCACGCTGGCCGATGGCGCGCCGCTTGGCCTGCGCGGCGTGCTGGCGATGGCCTTGCCGTTGCTGGTGTTGTGGTTGGGCCTGCTGTGGCTGGCGCGGCGTGATGCGCGCGGCTCCACCGTGTGGAGCACGGTGTTGCTGGTGGCTGGTGGCCTCGCCTGGATCCTGCCGCTGCCCAGTGGTGCGGTGGCTTTGAAGGACGTCGCCTCGCGCGACCTGGCCTGCAACAAACTGGCCTGGTTCAGTGGCGATGTGTGGCGCTGGTTCAAAGGCGAGTCGGATGTGGCCGTCGCACCCAGTGCCGTCGCCAGCGATGAAGCGCCGCTGGATCCGAACTTCCCGTTCCTGCACCCGGAGCAGACCCCGGATGCCCTGGGTCCCAATTTCTCGCCGACCAGCGACGGCCGTCCGCCGAATGTGGTGTTGATTGTTGTCGAAGGCCTGGGCCGCTCGTTCTCCGGTCCGCAGGCATCGCTGGGCAGCTTCACCCCGTTCCTCGATGAGCTGGCCGAGCGCAGCCTGTACTTCGACAACTTCCTCGCCAACCAGGGCCGCACCTTTGGCGTGCTGCCGACCTTGATTGGTTCGGCACCGTTTGCCGACGAAGGTTTCACCGGGCTGGGTGATCGCATGCCGGCGCACCCGGGCCTGTTCAGCGTGCTGCGCCAGCAGGGCTATAACACCGCCTTCTACAACGGCACAGACACCAGCTTCGACAACGAGCGCGCCTACATGCAGGGCCAGCAGGTGCAGACGCTGGTCGACATGAGCAATTTTGGTGATGGCTATCAACGCAATCCATTCAGCGCCTGGGGTTACCCGGACAAGGAACTGGTGTCGCGCGTGCTTGCTGATAACGACAACGTGCAGGCACCGTTCCTGACCGCGATCCAGACCATCTCGATGCATACAAGCTACGAGTTCCCCGATCAGGATGTGTACCGCAAGCAGTTCGAACAGCGTCTGCAGCAGTTGCAGGTGCCTGAGGCGGAGCGTGCCAGCTACCGCGCCAGCACCGATATCTACAGCACCATCCTGTACACCGATGAGCAGCTGCGCCGCTACTTCGCTTCGGTGGAAAAGACCCCGTGGTATGCCAATACCATCTTCGTCATCACCGGTGATCACCGCTTGCCGGAGATCCCGATGGGCGAGCATGTGGACCGTTACCACGTGCCCTTGATCGTGTTCTCGCCGCTGCTCAAACAGCCCAAGCGCATCCGCGCGGTGTCCTCGCAGCTGGACGTGACGCCGTCGTTGATCGCTTTGCTGTCCAATACCTATGGGCTGAAGCGGCCGGCGCAGACGCCGTGGCTGGGCACCGGTCTGGACATGGCCGAGAGCTTCCGCAGCAATCAGCAATTTCCCTTGAAACAGACCAAGACCAGTGCGCCGGAATACCTGGCCGGGCGTTGGTGGTTGCATGACGGCAAGTTGTACGAGCTGCAGGACGGAATGCACCTGGCCGAAACCGATGACGCCAGCGTGCTCGCCTGGGCCGCCCAGCGCCTGCAGCGTTACACCCAGGCCAATGCGATTTTCATGCAGAAGAATGCACTGACGCCGGAAGGCGCAGCGCCCAAGCTGGTGGCGTACAGCGCACCTGCAGCCGCTGCCCAGGTGGCTGCGGCGCCGGTGGCGCACGGCTTGTCGCTGGCCTCGGCCGAGGTTGCAGCCGTAGCCGATGGCGTGCAGCTGACGGCGGTGTTCAGTAGCGGCGACCCCAAGCCCAGCCGCGTGTTCGTGCCGCTGGCGGTGATGTCCAGCGAGGACGGTCGCGAGCTGCAGGAAGTGTATGGGCAGGCAATGCAGCTGCCGCCGGGCGGCAGCCAGCAGGTGCAGTTGCAGCTGCGCCTGCCGCAGGACTGCGGTGGCCGATGCTATGTGTCGGTGTTCCCGTCCGATCCGGACAGCGGCAAGGCGATCGGGCAGGGCCGTTACCACCTGCAGGTGGAAGCTGCAGCAGGCGTGGAGAAGTCGCAATGAGCCGGATGTTCGGGCTTGGCCTGTTGGCCGTGCTGTGTGTAACACCAATGGCGCAGGCGGCAGCGGCCAGCCGCGCGATCTGGACCTGGGAAGCCGAGTCGTACGCGATGATCGAAGATCCGGCGGTCGCCGATGAGGCGGTGACGTATCTGAAGTCGCAGCGCATCGACACCGTGTATCTGTATGCCGACGCCTACAAGGACCGCAACCTCATCGTCGAGAAGCCGGAGTTGTACCGCGCCTTCATCGAGCGCCTGCACGGCAAGAACATGAAGGTGTACGCCTTGCTGGGCTCCTGGTACCTGAGCACTCAGAAGTATGTGCTGCCTGCGCATCGCAAGGAGGCGGAGGATATGTTCCGCCGCGTGGTGGACTACAACGCATCGGTGCCGGAGGCGGCGCGTTTCGATGGCGCCAATCTGGATATCGAGCCGCATATTCTCGACGAGTGGGATGACGACACCCGCGCGGACCTGTTGGTGGGCTTTCTGGACATGAGCGCAGCGGTGATGCGCATCAAAAAGGTGAGCGGCGCGACCTTGGCAGTGGGCCCGGCGATTCCGTTCTGGTTGGACGGCATCGAGGTCGACTGGAACGGCCGTCATCGTCCGGTCAGTGAGCACACCATCAACATCTACGACTACGTCGCCTTGATGGACTACCGCGACAAGGCCGAGGGCAGGGACAGCATCCTGTCGCACGCGGCCAGCGAGATTACCTATGCCAACGAGGTTGGCAAGAAGGTGGTGATCGGTTTGGAAGTCTCGTCCAACGACATCAACAAGGTCACCTTCCATGAGGAAGGGCCGAAGGTGTTCGAGCAGGAAGTACGCAAGGTGGAGCGTGCGTTGCGCAATGAGCCGTCGTTTGACGGTTTTGCGATCCATCACTACCGCGCCTACCGGCGCTGGGCGGGGCAGTACTGGGAGTGAATAGAACCCCCCTCTCTTTCGCGAAGCGAAGGGGAGGGCTGGGGAGGGGTGCTCTTGCTTGAGCCCCTCCCTTTTGCGTAGCAAAGGGGAGGGCTGGGGAGGGGTTCTTGCTTGAGCTCCCTCCCTTTCGCGAAGCGAAGGGGAGGGTTGGGGAGGGGTGCTTCTAAAGCTCCAGCCGCTCAGCAAAACCCAGCCGGCAAGACCCTGTAGTTGGAGCCAGCGCAGGCACTCAAAGTCAGCAGCTAAAAGCACCCCTCCCCAACCCTCCCCTGCGCTATGCGCAAGGGAGGGGGCAACAGCCCTTACAATGCGCCGATGGCGACGGAGCAGATTGAAATCTCGGAACAGTTGGCGATACCGGAAACGGAGATCGTCGAACGTTTCGTGCGCGCGTCCGGCGCTGGCGGGCAGAACGTCAACAAGGTCTCCACCGCGGTGGAACTGCGTTTCGACATCGCCGGTTCGCCGTCCCTGCCTGAACCACTGCGCGAGCGCCTGCTTGCCCGCCGCGACCGCCGGGTGACCGGCGAGGGCGTGCTGGTGATCGATGCGCAGCGCTTCCGTACCCAGGACCGCAACCGCCAGGATGCGCGCGAACGTCTTGCCAGCTTCATCCAAGCCAGCCTGAGCGTGCCCAAGCCACGGGTGGCAACCAAGCCCTCGTACGGCTCCAAGCTGCGCCGGCTGGATCAGAAAAAGGAACGCGCGCAGGTCAAGCGCGGCCGTTCAACACGTAATTGGGAGTAGTGCTTGAGCAACACGCCGCCGACCATTCCGGTCATCCCCGCCGCCATGCCGCGGCGCAAGAATGCCCGTTTCAGCCGTTGGCTCGGCCGCAGCGTGCTGCGTCTGGGCGGCTGGCAGATCCGTGGACCCATCCCGGACCTGGCCAAGGCAGTGGTGATCGCCGCACCGCATTCGTCCAACTGGGATGGCCTGTGGGGGCTGGCCGCAAAGATGGCGCTGGGTCTTGAAGCGCGCATCCTCGGCAAGGACAAGCTGTTCTGGTGGCCCTTGAGCGTGGTGCTGCGGCGGATGGGCGTGGTGCCGTTGGACCGCAGTTCGCCGCAGGGCACGGTCGGCCAGGCGGTGGCGATGATCCGCGACAATGAGCAGGTCTGGTACGCGCTGGCGCCGGAAGGCACCCGCAAGCAGGTGACTGAATGGAAGGGCGGCTTCCTGAAAATCGCGCGCATGGCCGATGTGCCCATCATCCCGGCCTATTTCCATTACCCGGAAAAGGTCATCGGCTTTGGTCCGGTGTTCCACACCAGCGGTGACGACGTGGCCGACATGGCCGCCATCCGCCAGTGGTACCGGCAGTGGCGGGGCAAGAACCACAGCTCCAGCTGAGCGCCCAGCCGACACACCCGGCGCCTGCCGGCGCCACCATCGGCACATGTTGCCAACGCGGGAACGGAGTAGGGTAAAGGGCTGTTCGAAGCCCGTTCCCAAGGAGTCGTTTCATGTCGCGTACCGTTGTTCTGGCCGCTGCCATCAGCCTTGCGCTGGCCGCCTGTTCTGGCAAGGAGTCCACTGCCCCCGTGACCGCCGATGCCCCCGCGCAGGCCGCCAATCCGGCCGATGCTTCCACCAACCCGTTCATGACTGTCAGCTCGCTGCCGTTCCAGGCGCCGGCCTTCGACAAGATCAAGGACAGTGACTACCTGCCGGCCTTCGAGGAAGGCATGCGCCAGCAGCTGGCGGAGATCAAGCAGATCACCGACAACACCCAGCCGGCCACCTTCGACAACACCTTGCTGCCGATGGAGAAGTCCGGCGCCATCCTGGACCGCGTCAGCCGCGTGTTCTTCAGCGTGGTGCAGGCCGATACCAACCCGGAGCGGCAGAAGATCCAGGAAGACGTGGTGCCCAAGCTGGCCGCGCATGGCGATGCCATCCACCTGGATGCCAAGCTGTTCGCGCGCATCAAGAGCATCTATGACGGCCGCGCCGAAGCCGGCCTCGACCCCGAGCAGCTGCGCGTGGTCGAAGAAACCTATAAGGGCTTCGTCAAATCCGGCGCCGAGCTCAGCGATACCGACAAGGAAACGCTGAAGCAGTACAACGCCGAGGAAGCCACCCTCGCCAACGATTTCCACAACAAGCTGGTCGCGGCCACCGCCGCCGGTGCGGTGGTGATCGACGACAAGGCGCAGCTCGCTGGCCTGTCCGAGGGCGATATCGCCGCCGCCGAAGATGCCGCCAAGGGCCGCAAGCTCGACGGCAAGTGGGTGCTGAGCCTGCAGAACACCACCCAGCAGCCGGCACTCGGCTCGTTGCAGGACCGCGATGTGCGTGCCAAGGTGCTGCAGGCCTCGGAAACCCGTACCGAGCACGGTGATGCCAACGACACCCGCAAGATCATCCAGCGCCTGGCCCAGCTGCGCGCGGCCAAGGCCAAGCTGCTCGGCTTCCCGAACTTCGCCGCCTACAACCTGACCGACCAGATGGCGCAGACGCCGGAGCATGCGCTCAAGCTGCTGACCGACACCGTGCCGGCGGCCACCGCCAAGGCACGCGGTGAGCTGGCCGAGATCCAGAAGGTGATCGACGCCCAGAAGGGCGGCTTCAAGGCTACTGCAGCGGATTGGGACTTCTACGCCGAGCAGGTGCGCAAGGCCAAGTACGACCTGGACGAGTCGCAGATCAAGCCCTACTTCGAGCTGGACAACGTGCTGCAGAACGGCGTCTTCTACGCCGCCAACCAGCTCTACGGCCTGACCTTCAAGGAACGCAAGGACCTGCCGGTGTATCACCCGGACGTGCGCGTGTTTGAAGTCACCGACGCCAACGGCCAGCCGCTGGCGCTGTTCTATGCCGACTTCTTCAAGCGCGACAGCAAGTCCGGTGGCGCCTGGATGGACGTGTTCGTCGAGCAGGACGGCCTGACTGGTACCAAGCCGGTGGTCTACAACGTCAGCAACTTCACCAAGCCTGCCGCCGGCCAGCCCGCGCTGTTGAGCTGGGACGACGTGACCACCATGTTCCACGAGTTCGGCCATGCACTGCACGGCATGTTCTCCAACACCAAGTACCCGAGCGTGGCCGGCACCGGCGTGCCGCGTGATTTCGTCGAGTTCCCGTCGCAGTTCAACGAGCACTGGGCGTCTGACCCGAAGGTGTTCGCCAACTACGCCAAGCACTACCAGACCAAGGCAGCGATGCCGCAGGACCTGGTCGACAAGATCGCCAAGGCCAAGACCTTCAACCAGGGCTATATGACCACCGAGTACCTGTCGGCGGCGCTGCTGGATCTGGCCTGGCACACGCAGGGCGCTGACGCACCGCTGCAGGACGTGGACAAGTTCGAAGCCGATGCGCTGAAGCGCTACAAGGTGGATCTGGCTCAGGTGCCGCCGCGTTATCGCAGCAGCTACTTCGACCACATCTGGGGCGGCGGTTACTCGGCCGGCTACTACGCCTATTTCTGGGCGGAGATGATCGACCACGACGCCTTCGAGTGGTTCAAGGAGAACGGTGGCCTGACCCGTGAGAACGGCCAGGTGTTCCGCGACAAGATCCTGTCGATCGGCAATACCCGCGACCTGGCAACGGCCTACCGCGATTTCCGCGGCAAGGACCCCAGCGTCGAGCCGCTGCTGCACAACCGCGGTTTGAAGTAAGCGCGGCTTGAACCTAGCGCTCGGCAGTGTGAGCGTGTGAAACTACTAACGGCAGGCGAAACCCTGCCGTTCGTCGTTTGTGCACGTGTTCTTGCGGCAAGCCGCAGCGCGCAGAACTTACTCGCAACGCACCTTGGTGATGACGTTGTTGGCATCGGTGTAGACGCGCAGGCGATCCTGGCGGATATCGCGGGAAACAATCGTGGTCGGGCTGATCGGATTGACCAAGCCTGCGCCGCTCTCCTTTTTCAGGCGTCGCACGGTGGCTTCGTCATTGACCGTGCCTACCGCCCATTGCACCGCTGCATCACTGCAGCGACCGAAATCGGGATCGTCGTTGGCAACTGGCGGTGCACTCAGGCAACCGCTCAGGGCGATGCTCAGCAGGCCGCCGACCAGCAAGGGGCGGAGGATGGCGGCGGTGTGATGCGGTGTGATTTGAGGCATGGGGCAGTTCCTCCGTTCGAATATGTGCGGAGCATAGCAGCGCGCAATTGTCCGATTGCTGATTTTCGAGACTGCCAACCCTGTCGCGATCAGATAATGAATGGCTGTTAGGATCAATCCGATTGCATCACTGACCTGATCACGCCAAGGAAGCTCACCCCATGAAATCAGCCAAGCGATCCATTATTGCCGCCTGTGCAACCGTGTTGTTCGGTATGGCCGGCATGCAGCAGGCCGATGCCTGCACCCGTTTTGTCTATCACGGCGCAGGCAATGAAATCTTCACCGGCCGTTCGATGGACTACAAGATCGATACCGGCACCCATCTGTGGATGTTCCCGCGCGGCATGCAGCGCACCGGCGAGACCGGCCCGGACACGCTGAAGTGGACCTCACGCTACGGCAGCGTCATTGCCAGCGCCTACGACATCTCCACCACCGACGGCATGAACGAAGCCGGCCTGGTCGCCAACCTGCTGTGGCTGGCCGAGTCCGAATACCCCGAGCGCAACAGCGGCAAGCCCGGCCTGAGCATCTCGGTGTGGACGCAGTACATGCTGGACAGCTTCGCCACCGTCGATGAAGCGGTGAAAGCGCTGAGCAGCGAGCCCTTCACCCTGGTCAGTGATGCCGCCCCTGGTGAGCAGCGCATGGCAACGCTGCATCTGTCCTTGTCCGATTCCACTGGCGACAGCGCCATCATCGAGTACATCAAGGGCAAGCAGGTCATCCACCACAGCCGCGACTACAAGGTGATGACCAACTCGCCGATCTTCGAAGAGCAGCTGGCACTGGAAAGCTATTGGCGGCAGATCGGCGGCACGGTGATGTTGCCGGGCACCAACCGCGCTTCGGATCGCTTCGCACGCGCCGCGTTCTATATCGACGCCATTCCCAAGTCGACCGACCCGGTGGAATCCACTGCCAGCGTGTTCGGCGTTATCCGTAACGTGTCGGTGCCTTACGGCATCACCACTCCGGACCAGCCGAATATTTCCTCGACCCGCTGGCGCACGGTGTCCGACCATTCGCGCATGCGTTACTACTTCGAATCGGCGCTGGCCACCAATGTGTTCTGGGTGGATCTGAAGAAGATCGATTTCAGTGCAGGCGGCGGCAAGGTGAAGCGCCTGGACCTTGGCAACCAGCAGCGCACCATCTACGCAGGTGAAGCCAACGCCCAGTTCAAGGACGCCAAGCCGTTCCGTTTCCTGGGCGTATAAGGCGAGCAATCTGCGTGCCTGCGTTGGTGGGCACGCACCATCCGGAGCTTCAATGAAAACCAGATTCACCCGTAAATATCTGTGTTTGCTGTTGGCAATGGGCGGCATGCCGCTTGCGCACGCACAGAGCAATGACAACGACGACAGTTGGCGCTTCCAGGCCACGCCTTACGTGTGGATGAGCGGCATGGAAGGGCAAGTTCGGCCGTTCCGCAGCGCGCCGACAGCGGACGTGCACAAGTCCTTCTCCGAATTGATGGACAACCTTGACGCCGCCGCCTTCATCACCGGCACCGCGCGCCGTGGCAACTTCGTGCTGCAGGCCGATTTCACCCATGCATCCACTTCCGATTCGACGCCCTTGCCGATTGGCGTGGCAGCGAACGTGAAAGTGAAGCAGACCTCGGCAACGGTGACTGCGGGTTACGCCTGGCTGGCGGACGAACGCACCGGCATCGACCTGTTGGCCGGTGTTCGTTACTGGGATATCAACGCCGCGGTGAACGTGCCGGGCCTGGTATCGGCGCGTTCGGATTCCACATTCGTGGACCCGATTGCCGGTGTGCGCTGGCGGCAGACACTGAGTCCGCGCTGGAGCAGCATTGCCTATGTGGATGTAGGCGGCTTTGGTGTGGGCTCGGATTCAACCTGGCAGCTGCTGGCGTTGGCCAACTACCAGGCGACGGACAAGCTGTTCGTATCGATGGGCTACCGCCACCAGAGCCTGGATTACCGCGATAAAGGCAAGCGCCTGGATGTGTCGTTGTCGGGCCCGATGCTGGGTGTGACGTACCAGTTCGGTAAGAGGCTGTAGCTTTAGTCCCCTCCCTTTGGCCGAAGGCCAAGGGGAGGGCTAGGGAGGGGTGCTCTGAGCAGCAACCCCCAAAGCCCTAAGCAAAAACCAACCCCCTCCCAACCTCCCCTTGGCTACGCCAAAGGGGAGGGGCAAAGCTTGGCTCCCGCCCTTGCACGAAGTGCAGGGGAGGGCTGGGGAGGGGTAGCTTTTGACCGTGTAGAGCCGAGCCAAGCTCGGCTGGAGCCTTACCCGGAAAACCTCTGCCGCGCATGGGTCGGCACAAAACCGTAGCCACCGACCATTAGCGCAGCGCAGGGGGGGGGCTAAAA